>NZ_VRVH01000063.1:0-21398 GCF_008040095.1 Methylobacterium sp. WL6
GGCCTACTCCGCGGGCGACGCTTCGCTGCCGCGTGCCGCGGGCGCCGACGGGCCGGCACCGGGCGACCCGTCGCAGGCTCCGGACGCGTAGGCGTTGATGATCGCGCCGAGCAGGCCCGGAAAGCGCGCCTCGACCTCGGCGTAGCGCGACTCGTTGCGCATCTCCACGCCGTGGCGCGCACTGCGGATCAAGCCGGCTTCGCGCAACACCTTGAAGTGCGTCGACAGCGACGATTTCGGGATCACCCGGTCTCCAAGGGCGGAGACGGCCGAGCACGCCTCGACGCAGCCCGCGCGCATGATCCGTGCGAAGATCGCCGCGCGGTTCGGATCGGACAGGGCGTGGAGGATCGCGTCCGGGCGCACGTCCTCCATCGCGGGATGGAACAGGGATCTCATGATTTCGGCATATGGGGGCTTGATCCGCGCGACATTAGTTCCGAAATCCCGAACTATGGGAATACGGCGGCCATTCCGGTGCCGGCCCATGCCGAGGGTTAGCATACATGTCCAAGCTCGCAGGCAAAGTCGCCGTCGTGACCGGCGCATCGAAGGGCATCGGTGCCGGCATCGCCAAGGCGCTGGCAGAGGACGGCGCGGCGGTCGTCGTGAACTACGCATCGAGCAAAACCGGCGCGGAGGCGGTCGTCGCCGCGATCACCGCGGCCGGCGGCCGGGCGATCGCGGTCCAGGGCGACGTCTCCCAGGCCGCCCAGGCGCAAGCGGTGATCGAGGCGGCGGTGACGGCATTCGGCCGGCTCGACGTGCTGGTCAACAATTCCGGCGTCTACGACTTCGCGGCGATCGAGGAGATCACCGAGGCGCATTACCGCAAGCTGTTCGACGTCAACGTGCTCGGCGTGCTGCTGGCGACCCAGGCAGCCGCCAGGCACCTCGGCGAGGGCGGCAGCATCGTCAACATCTCGTCGGCGATCACCCACGTGCATACGCCGACTGCGGCGGTCTATGCCGGGACGAAGGGCGCCCTCAACGCGATCTCGGGGGTGCTGGCCAACGAGCTGGCGCCGCGCCGGATCCGGGTCAACACGGTAAGCCCGGGCTACGTGGTGACCGAGGGCACCCATTCGGCCGGCATCGCCGGATCCGAGATGGAAGCCGGCTTCGTCGCGCAGACCCCGCTCGGCCGCGCCGGCGCGCCGGACGACATCGCCCGGGTGGTCGCCTTCCTCGCCTCCGACGACGCGCGCTGGCTCACCGGCGAGGTGATCACCGCGAGCGGCGGCATCCGCTGACGAACGGCCTCGCATAAAGACGAAGCCGAGCCCGGTCCGGGCCCCGCTTCGCCGCGAGCGGTCACGCCACGCGCAGCAGCACGTGGCGCTTCTTGCCGAACGAGAGCTTGATCACGCCGGTCTTGGCGAAGTCGGCGGTGCGCAGCACGGCGCGCTCGTCGGTGAGGACCACGTCGTCGATGCGCAGGCCCCCGCTCTTGATCTGGCGGCGGGCCTCGCTCGTGGACGGCACCAGCTTGGCGTATTCCGGCCCGAAGGCGCTGAGCACGCCGAGGCCGGCATCGACGAGGTCGCGCGAGACAGTGACGCTCGGCAGGTCCTCGGCCAGCGTCCCCTCGACGAAGGTCTTCCGCGCGGTCTCGGCGGCGGCGTCCGCCGCCTCGCGGCCGTGCATCAGCGCCGTCGCCTCGGTGGCGAGCCGCACCTTGGCCTCGTTGATCCCGGCCCCGCCCTTCGCGGCAAGGTCGGCGATCTCGGGCAGCGGGAGGAAGGTGAACAGCTTGAGGAAGCGCGCGACGTCGGCATCCTCGGTGTTCCGCCAGAACTGCCAGTAATCGTACGGCTTCAGCATCCCGGCATCGAGCCAGACCGCGCCGGCGGCGGTCTTGCCCATCTTGGCGCCCGACGCGGTGGTCAGCAGCGGGCAGGTCAGCCCGAGCAGGCCCGGGACGCCCATGCGGCGGCCAAGATCGATGCCGTTGACGATGTTGCCCCACTGGTCCGACCCGCCCATCTGCATGGTGCAGCCGTGGCGGCGGTTCAGCTCGACGAAGTCGTAGGACTGGAGGATCATGTAGTTGAATTCCAGGAACGAGAGTTCCTGGTCGCGCTCCAGCCGCATCCGCACGCTGTCCATCGACATCATGCGGTTGACCGAGAAATGGCGACCGACGTCGCGCAGCATCTCGATGTAGTTCAGCTTGGTCAGCCATTCGGCGTTGTCGACCATGATCGCGCCGGTCGCCGAGCCGTCGAAGGCGAGGAACCGGGCGAAGGTCTTCTGGATGCCGGCCTTGTTGGCCTCGATCTGCTCCAGGCTGAGGATCTTTCGCGATTCGTCGCGCCCCGAGGGGTCGCCGACGCGGGTGGTGCCGCCGCCCATCAGCGCGATCGGCCGGCCGCCGGTCTTCTGCAGCCAGTGCAGCATCATGATCGACAAGAGGTGGCCGATATGGAGCGAGGCCGCGGTGCAGTCGTAGCCGACGTAAGCCGTGAGCCGCCCCTCGGCCGCGGCCGCGTCCAGCGCGGCGAAGTCCGAGCACTGGTGGACGTAGCCGCGCTCGCTCAGGACTTTCAGGAACTCGGATTTCGGCGCGAAGGGCTCGGCGGCGGTCATGGGAGGCTCGGACTTCTCGGTTCGAAGCGGGCGGCTCCGGCACGGGACCGGACCGGTCCTGCGCGCTGGCGCGTCCGCTCGCAAAAGGGCATGAGGCGGCTGAGTGTCACTCGCAAAACCTCCGTCGCGTCGTCGTCGCCATCTCGGGCGCCCGCAGGGATCGGATGTTTTGCGAGGGTCACCCATAGCAGGACGACCGGCGAAAGGCACGGGGGCAGGTCATGACCATGATGCGCGCGATCGGCCTGATGAGCGGCACGTCGCTCGACGGCGTGGACGTCGCCCTGATCGAGACCGACGGCGAGGCCGTCCACGTGGTCAAGGGCCACAACAACTACCTCGAGCCCCTGGGGCCGACCGGCTACCGCGGCTATTCCGAGGACGAGAAGGTCCTGCTGCGCGCCGCCACCAAGGACGCCGAGGGCGTCGTCGCCCCCGGCGACCGGCCCGGCCGGCTGCCCGAGGCGGAGGCCTTCGTCACCGAGGCGCATGCCCAGGCGGTCGAGCAGTTCCTCGCCGAGAACGGGCTCTCGGCCGCCGACATCGACGTGATCGGCTTCCACGGCCAGACGGTGATCCACCGCCCGGACCAGCGCATCACGATCCAGATCGGCGAGGGGCAGGCGCTCGCCGACCGTTTGCGCATTCCGGTCGTCTCCGACCTGCGCCGCGCCGACATCGAGGCAGGCGGCCAGGGGGCGCCCCTGGTGCCGGTCTTTCACCAGGCGCTGGCCGCGGCCTCGGGGTTCGAGGGCGCCTACGGCATCCTCAACATCGGCGGCGTCGCCAACGCGACCCTGGTCGACGCGAAGGGCGGCGTGATCGCCTTCGACACGGGGCCCGGCAACTCGCTGATCGACGAGTGGATGCAGGAGCGCGAGGGCAAGAATCTCGACGACGGCGGCCGCACCGCCGCGCGCGGGCGAGCCGACGAGCCGCTGCTGGCGTGGCTGCTGACGCACCCGTTCTTCTTCCGGCGGCCGCCGAAATCGCTCGACCGCAACTGGTTCTCGCACAAGCTCGCGGGCCAGCTCTCGACCGAGGACGGCGCGGCGACGCTCACCGCCTTCACGGCCCGCGCGGTCGCCCGGGCGCTCGACCATGCCCCGGAGATCCCGGCCCGCTGGATCGTCGCGGGCGGCGGGGCCCGCAACGGCGAGCTGGTGCGGCTCTTGAACTACCACCTGCGCGCCGAGATCACGACGGCCGACGCCATCGGCTGGTCCTCGGCCTTCCTCGAGGCGCAGGCCTTCGCGCACCTGGCCGTGCGCTCGCTCAAGGGTCTGCCGATCACGTTTCCGTCGACCACCGGCGTGCGCGAGCCGATGACCGGCGGCGTCCTGGCGCGACCGCGGGATACCTGAGCGCCAAGCGCGGTTCACCCCGGAGCGATTCTCGAAGAGCTTCAGAGCGAGCCCCATGACCGACCGCGCGACCCCGATCCGCTATCACGACAACGTCGAAACCCCGGCCCCCGACGAGAACCACGTCATCGACGAGATCATCGCCTCGATGACCCGCGAGAGCGAGTCCACCGCCGCACGCTACAAGCACGCCGTGCGCGCCTCGCACGCCAAGATCAGCGGCATCGTCGTCGGCGAGCTCCAGGTGCTGCCGAACCTGCCCGCGGAGCTGGCCCAGGGCCTGTTCGCGACGGCGGGCACGCATCCGGCGATCGTGCGGTTCGCGCAGGGGCCGGGCGAGCTCCTGAAGGACAGCGTCTCGACCCACCGCGGCATGGCGATCAAGGTGCTCGGCGTCGCCGGCGAGAAGCTCGCCGGTCACGCGGCCGACACCCAGGATTTCGTGCTCGCCACCGGGCCGGTCTTCCCGAACCCGGACGCGAAGGGCTTCCTCGGCAGCATGAAGCAGCTCGAAGCCGGCACCAAGGCGCCGGAGGCGGTGAAGGTCGCGGTCTCGGCGACGGCGCGGGCAGCCGATTCGGTCGTGAAGGCGGTGACCGGCAAGAGCGCGCCGCTGCTTGATTTCTTCGGACACCAGCCGCTGCATCCCCTGGCCGAGCCGTACTACTCGCAGGCGGCGCTGCGCTACGGCGACCACATCGCCAAGATCGCCGCGTTCCCGGCCGCGCCCGCGCAGGAGGCCCTGGCGAAGGAGGAGCTTCACCCCGGCGACGACCCGGACACCTTCCGCCACGCGGTCGCGGCCTTCTTCCGCGGCCAGGAGGTGGTGTTCGAGATCCGCGTGCAGCTCTGCCTCGACCTGAACGACATGCCGATCGAGGACGCCTCGAAGGAATGGTCGGAGGAGGCCAGCCCCTACCGCACCGTCGCCCGCCTCGTGCTGCCGGCGCAGGACGCGACGAGCGAGACCCGTCGCGCCTACGCCGACGACGTGCTCTCCTTCCGTCCCGCCCACAGCCTCGCGGCGCACCGTCCGCTGGGCTCGCTGATGCGGGCGCGGCTGAAGACCTACCAGGCGCTCTCGAGCTTCCGCCATGCCCGCAACGGCGTGCCGGAAACCGAGCCGCGCGCCATCGAGGAGGTGCCGGCCTGATCGCCCGCATGGGCGCCGCCAGTCGGCGTCGCGCCGAACGCTCTCCCTTCCCCTTCGGGGGAGGGAGGCGGCCACCCAACGCAGACGCAACGCGGCCCCGATTTGTGCCTCCGCCGCCCGCGCGCTAGAGCACGCGCACGATGTCCCACAACACGTTCGGCCACCTGTTCCGCGTCACCACCTTCGGCGAGAGCCACGGGGTCGCCCTCGGCTGCGTCGTCGACGGGTGCCCGCCCGGGCTGATGCTCGAGGCCGAGGAGATCCAGGCCGAGCTGGACCGGCGCAAGCCCGGACAGTCGCGCTTCACCACCCAGCGGCGCGAGCCGGACCAGGTGAAGATCCTGTCGGGCGTGTTCGCCGACGACCGCACCGGGGGCCGCCAGCTCACCACCGGCACGCCGATCGCGCTGATGATCGAGAACACCGATCAGCGCTCGAAGGACTATTCGGAGATCCGCGACAGCTACCGCCCGGGCCATGCCGACTACGCCTACGACGCCAAGTACGGCATCCGCGACTATCGCGGGGGCGGGCGCTCGTCGGCGCGCGAGACCGCGGCGCGGGTCGCGGCCGGCGCCATCGCGCGCAAGGTGATCCCCGGCGTCACGATCCGCGCGGCTTTGGTGCAGATGGGTCCGCACGCGATCGACAGGTCGCGCTGGGATTGGGAGGCGGTCGGCGCCAACCCGTTCTTCTGCCCCGACGCGGCGACCGCGAAATTCTACGAGGACTACCTCGACGGCATCCGCAAGGACGGCTCGTCGATCGGCGCAGTGATCGAGGTGGTGGCCGAGGGCGTGGCACCCGGCCTCGGCGCGCCGATCTACGGCAAGCTCGACGCGGAGCTGGCCGCCGCGATGATGTCCATCAACGCGGTCAAGGGCGTCGAGATCGGCGACGGCTTCGCCTCGGCGGCGCTCCGCGGCGAGGACAACGCCGACGAGATGCGCGCGAGCAACGACGGGCGCCCGACGTTCCTGGCCAACCATGCCGGCGGCGTGCTCGGCGGCATCTCGACCGGCCAGCCGATCGTGGTGCGGTTTGTCGTGAAGCCGACCTCGTCGATCCTCACGCCCCGGCGCACGGTCACGGGCGACAACCGCGACGTCGACCTGATCACCAAGGGCCGCCACGATCCCTGCGTCGGCATCCGGGCCGTCCCCGTCGCCGAGGCGATGATGGCGTGCGTGCTCGCCGACCACCATCTCCGCCATCGGGGGCAGGTCGGCACCTGACTTCGGCGCCTCACGTCGGCGTCTGACGCCCGACCGTCCCCGGACGCAAAGCCCATTCGAGTACCGAACCGTGCCCCACACCTCCGTCACCTCCGCCATCGAAGCCTTCGCCCGCGGCGAGATCGTCGTTGTCACCGACGACGACGATCGCGAGAACGAGGGCGACCTCGTCGTCGCCGCGATCCATTGCACGCCGGAGAAGATGGCGTTCATCGTCCGCAACACCTGCGGCATCGTCTGCGCGCCGGTGACGGTCGCGGAGGCGCGCCGCCTCAACCTCGCGCCGATGGTCGCCTCGAACGACGCGCCGCTCGGCACCGCCTTCACCGTCACGGTGGACGTGAAGCACGGGCTGACCACCGGCATCTCGGCCGAGCAGCGCTGCAACACCGTGCGGGCGCTCGCCAACGGCAACATGGGCGCCGACGACTTCGTCCGCCCCGGGCACGTCTTCCCGCTGATCGCGCGGGACGGCGGCGTGCTGATGCGCTCAGGCCATACGGAAGCCGCGGTCGACCTGTGCAAGCTCGCCGGCCTGCCGCCCGTCGGCGTGATCTGCGAGCTCGCCAACGACGACGGCACGGTGATGAAGGGGCCGCAGATCGCGGCCTTCGCCGAGACGCACAGCCTCGCCCGCGTCTCGGTGGCCGACCTGATCGCCTACCGCCAGGCGCGCGACAAGCTGGTCGAGCGCGTCGGCCACTTCCCGGTCGAGACCGAGTTCGGCCCGATGACGGGCTACGCCTACACCACGCCGTTCGAGGCGATCCAGCAATTCGCCTTCGTCCACGGCGACATCGGCGACGGCCGCAACGTGCTGGTCCGGCTCCATCGCTCGGACGTCGTCGCCGACGTGATCGAGGGCGGTCGCCAGATCGAGACGGTGATGCGCCGGTTCGCGCGGGAGGGCCGCGGCATCCTCGTGTACCTGCGCGACGGCACCGCCGGGGTTCCGCTGAACCGCGTCGCGGACGAGGGCACCGAGGCGCAGCGCGTGCGCCAGTGGCGCGAGGTGGGCCTGGGCGCGCAGATCCTGCGCGACCTCGGCGTGGTCTCGATCCGCAACCTCTCGACCTCGGCCCGCGCCTATGTCGGCCTGTCGGGCTTCGGGATCGAGATGCTCGGCGACGAGCCGCTGGAGGGATAGTCCGCGACGAACCGGCCGTAGCGCAGCGCCAAGGCCGGCAGGATCGCGAGGTTCAGCACCGTCGAGGTGACGAGCCCGCCCAGGATCACGATCGCCATCGGCCCCTCGATCTCGCGCCCCGGCTCGCCGGCGCCGAGCGCCAGCGGCAGCAGGCCGAGGCCGGTGACGAGGGAGGTCATCAGGATCGGCACCAGCCGGTCGCCGGCGCCCTCCGCGGCGGTGGCGGCGTCCCAGCTGCGCTCCTCGCGGGCGACCATGTGCTCGTAATGGGCGATCAGCATGATCGCGTTGCGCAAGCTGATCCCGAACAGGGTGACGAAGCCGACGATCGAGCCGAGCGAGACCACCGCGCCGGTCGCCGCCACGGCGAGCACGCCGCCGACGAAGGCGAAGGGCAGGTTGACCAGCACCAGCACGAGGTTGCGCACCGACCCGGTGACCACCGCGAGCAGCAGCACGATGCCGAGGCCGGCGAGCGCAGAATAGGTCAGCAGGTCGGCGCGCGCCCGCGCCTGCGTCTCCGCGGCGCCCTCGAAGGCGACGTAGACGCCGGGCGGAAGGGTCACCTCCTTGGCGACCTTGCGCTTGGCCGCCTCGACGAAGGAGGCCACGTCGCGCCCCGTCACGTTGGCGGTCACCGCCTGAACCCGCTGCGCGCCCGCGTGCTGGACCTGGTAGCGCCCGGCCGTCTCGTAGACGTCGGCGACCTGGGCCAGCCGGATGTAGCTGCCGCTCGTGGTCCGCAGCGGCAGGTCGCCGAGGCGGGTGAGGTGCGCGCGGGTCGCCCGGTCGAGGACGACGATCACGTTGAAGACGGCGTTGCCCTCGTAGGCCTGGCCGACCACGTCACCCTGGTAGGCGGTACGGACGATCTCCAGCACCTCGATCGCGTCGAGGCCCCAGTGGCGCAAGTCGTTCCGGCGTAAGGACACGGTGATCTGCGGCAGGCCGGCGGGGGATTGCTGCTGCACGTCGGCGGCGCCCCGCACCTCGGCGAGCTCGCGGGCGACGTCGCGGGCCGCCGCCTCGATCCGGTCGAGGTCGGCGCCGAACACGTTGATCACCACCGGCGCGGTGTAGCCCGAGACCGTCTCCTCGATGCGCTCGGTGAGGAAGGTCTTGAGCGAGAACGCGGCGCCGGGCGTGCCCGCCATCAGCGCGCGGATGCCGGCCTCGCTCCGCCCCTGCGCCGCGCCGTCGAGGCCGGGCTCGAGGTCGATGTGGATCTCGCTGTAATGCGTGCCGGCCGTGTCCTGGCCGGCCTCGGCCCGCCCGACCTGCTGCGCCACGGCGCGGACGCCGGGCACCGCCTTGAGCCCGGCGGTCATGCGCGCGCCGAGCCGCAGCGATTCCTGCAGCGAGGTGCCCGGCGCCGCCGCCATGTGCAGGATCAGGTGGCCCTCCTTGAGGTCCGGCAGGAAGGTGCCGCCGAAGAAGGGCAGGGCGGCCGCGCCGGCGAGGGTGAGGAGGACGGCCGCCGTCGCCGCCCAGCCGAAGCGCCGCTCGACGGACCCAAGCATCCGCGCGTAGGCGGCGCGCGCGATCCGCATCACCGGGGGATCGCGCGCGGGCAAGTCCTTGCGCGCGACCAGCGCCATCGCGAGCGCCGGGGTGACCGTGAGCGCCACCGCGAGCGAGGCCACCACCGCCAGGATGTAGGCGAGCGCCAGCGGGCCGAACAGGCGCCCGGCGACGCCGGTGAGCGCCAGCACCGGCAGGAACACCAGCAGCACGGCGAAGGTGGCGTAGGCCACCGCACCCCGCACCTCGAGGATCGCGTCGCGCACCACCCGCGCGACCGGAAGCGGCACGGCGAGGCGGCGGTTCTCGCGCAGGCGCCGCACCGCGTTCTCGATGCCGATCACCGCGTCGTCCACCACCTCGCCGATGGCGATGGCCAGCCCCCCGAGGGTCATCGTGTTGAGGCTCTCGCCCATCGCCCCGAGCACCAGCACGGCGGCGAGCAGCGAGAGCGGGATCGCCACCGCGCTGATGACGGCCGTGCGCCAGTCGAACAGGAACACGAACAGCACCACGACGACCAGGATGCCGCCGAGCGCCAGCGCCTGCAGCACGTTGCCGTTGGCCTGGGCGATGAAGTTCGCCGGGCGGAAGAGGTCGCCGCGCAGCACGATGCCGTCGCGCGCCAGCCCGGGCCGAAGCTCGTCGAGGGCCGCCTCGACCCGGCGCGTCGCCTCCAGGGTGTTGGCGCCGATCTGCGCACCGACCATCAGGAGGATGCCGGGCCGGCCGTCGACGAGCGCCGCGCCGATCGGCGGCTCGGGGGCGGCGACCACGGTGGCGACGTCGCCGAGCACCACGCTCGCGCCGCCCTCGTTGACGAGCACCGTGCGGGCGATCTCCTCCGGCGTCAGCGACTGGCCTTCCGTCTGGAGGGCGATGCGCTGGTTGGGGGTGTCGACGAAGCCGGCTCCGCGCACCCCGGTGGCCTTGCGCGCGGCCACGAGCACGTCGTTCAGGCCGAGGCGGAAGCGGATCAGGTCGTGCGGCCGCACCTCGACCTGGAAGGCGCGCACCGCGCCGCCGTAGACCGAGACCTGGGCGATGCCGGGCACCGCGAGCAGCCGCAGGCGCACCCGCCAGTCGGCGATCGTGCGCAGGTCGAGGGCGGAGCGGCTCTCCGAGGTCAGCCCGACCAGGAGCACGGTGCTGGTCGAGGAGGTCAGCGCGGTCATCGCCGGCGGCAGCACGCCCTGCGGCAGGCGCCCGGCGAGGCTCGCCAGCCGCTCGGTCACGAGCTGGCGCACCCGGTAGATGCTGCTGCCGGCGTTGAAGGTGGCGGTGATGACCGACAGGCCCTGGATCGAGCTCGACCGCAGGGTGGCGAGGCCGGGAAGCCCGTTGACGGCGACCTCGACGGTCTGGGTCACCAGGATCTCGACCTGCTCCGGGTTGAGCCCCGGCGCCTCGGTCTGGATCACCACCGAGGGCGGCGCGAACTCGGGGAAGACGTCGTACTTCGCCTGGCCGAGGCTGGCGGTGCCGTAGACCAGCAACGCCAGCGCCAAGGCCACGACGATGCCGGGGAAGCGGATCGCGAAGGCGACCAGGGCGGCCTGCGGGCCGACGGGATCGGGCGCGGCGGGGCTTTGATCGGACGACATCGGCTCAGTCGTCGTCCGCGCCGCCGGCGGCCTGCGCCTGGGCCTTCATCTCCTCCGACAGCAGGGCCTGCGCGCCCCGCATCACGATCTCGGTCTCGCCGGCGAGATCCGCGACGACGAAGCCGTCGCCCGAGAGCGCGGGGTCGGCGCCGAGCGCGTGGCGGGCGAACCCGGTCTCGCCGACCGCGCGGTAGAACCAGGCCCCGCCCTGCCAGTGCACCACCGCCTCCTCGGGCACGAGCACGCCGGTGGCGGCCCGCGACGAGGTGATGAAGGCCAGCGTGCTCATGCCGGGGAGGAGGCCGCTGTCGCCGGAGACCGTGTAGAACGAGCTGAGGCCCTGGATGCGCTGGTCGGTGCGGGTCGCGGCTGAGACGAAACGCAGCGCCACGCGCTCGCTCTGCGGCGGCACCTCCGCGAAGGCCGCGCCGGGCCGGCCCTTCAGCGTCTCCCCGGGCGGCAGCGTCACCTGCACCAGGAAGTCGGCGCGCTCGATCAGCCGGGTCACGAGGACCGAGCGCTCGACGATGCCGCGGCCGATCACCGGCCCCCATTCCTGCTGCGCGGTAGCGCTGAGCGTCCGCACCTGCGACTGCGCGGCGGCGAGCGCCGCCTGGTCGGTCTGGAACGTGCCCTCGGTGGTCTCGATCTGCACCTGCGTCGCGTAGGGCCCGAGGGATTTGGCGCGCTGGAACGCGGCGCGCGAGACCTCGACCCGCGCCTGCGCGGTCTGCAGCTGCGCCGTCGCGGCGGCGTAGGAATTCGTGAGCTCCGTCACCCGCGCGAGGTCGAGGACGCTGCCGTAGGCCTGGATCTCGATCGGGTGCGATTCGGGCTGCCGCCGTGCGGTCTCGAGGCCGATCCGGGCGCGTTCCTCGGGCGTGAGCACCACGACGACGCGTCCGCCCTCGACCGCGGTGCGCTGGGGGGCAGCGAATGGCGTGGGCTTGGCGGGGGCGGGGGCGGACCTGGCCGCATCGCGCGCCACGAAAAGGTTCGTCAGCCGTGAAGCGACCTGCCGAACGTCGTCGCCGGCGAAAGCCGCGACGAGCGCCACACCGGCCAGCCCGATCGCCGTCGCCCAAACCAGCCCGTAGCCACGCCTCTGCCGCACCCGATCCACCCCATCGACGAGCGGCCGCCATGCCGGCCGACGCCGGGCGTGGCATTACCACATAATCCCGGTTCCGATTGCCGAATTATCCTGAAACCCGACGATGACGATCGTTGGCTACACTTTCCCGACGATCCCCCCCTCTCGGGGGAGGGAGGGCACCCGATCTTTCCCTCATCGCCCCATCAGCGCGTCGACATGCGCCGACACCGAGCGGCCGAGGCCGTCGAGGCTGTAGCCGCCCTCCAGCATCGAGACGAGGCGGCCGCCGGCGTGCCGGTCGGCGACCTCCATCAGCTTGCGCGTGGCCCAGCCGAAATCGGCTTCGGTCAGGCGCAGGTTGGCCAAGGGATCGAGGTGATGGGCGTCGAAGCCGGCCGATAGGATGATCACGTCGGGCGCGAAGGCGTCGACGCGGGCGAGGATGCCGGCCTCGAACGCCTCGCGGAAGACCGCGCCGTCGTCGCCCGGGCGCAGGGGCACGTTGACGATGGTGTCCTTCGCGCCGCGCTCGGAGGCCGCGCCGGTGCCGGGAAACAGCGGCATCTGGTGGGTCGAGGCGTACATCACGTCGGCATCGTCCCAGAAGATGTCCTGCGAGCCGTTGCCGTGGTGCACGTCCCAATCGACCAGCGCCACGCGGGTCGCGCCCTTGGCGCGGGCGTGGCGCGCGGCGATGGCGGCATGGTTGAACAAGCAGAATCCCATCGCCCGGGTGCGCTCGGCATGGTGGCCGGGCGGGCGCATGGCGACGAAGGCGTTGCTGCATTCGCACCCCATCACCGCATCGACCGCCATGATGCCGCCGCCGACGGCGCGAAGCGTCGCCTCCAGGCTGCCCGGGGACATCAGCGTATCCGAATCGATCGCGACCATCCCGTCCTTGGGCGAGGCCTCGACGATCGCCTCGACATAGGCGGCGGGGTGGGCGAGCGTGGCGACCGAGGCCTCGGCCTGCGGCGCCATGGTGCGGACGAGGCCGGAGAAACGCTCGTTCTCCAGGACGCGCTCGATCGCGCGGATGCGGTCGGGCCGCTCGGGATGCCCCTCGGGCACGGCGTGGTCGAGGGCGGCCGGGTGGCTCACGTACAGGGTCGTCACGATCATCCCTCCGGCTGTGCGCGCCGCCTCGCTGCGGACGCACCTGTCGCAAAGCGGCAACAGCGCTTGGCATTGTGCCCGCGGGCAACGCGGGACGCTACGCCGAAGTGCCTCGTCCGCCTATGCTTCGGTCAGTTTCCGTCAACCCTGGTTCGAACGGCGGAAGCCCACTCGAGAGAGGCCCGCCATGCGCTTCGCCCCGATCATCGCGTGTGCCGTGCTGCTCTCGGGCTGCAACTTCAAGGCGGTGCCCGATCCGGCCCTGTCGGCACGGGACACCGCCTTCATGGCGCTGGTGCCGGACGCCGAGTTCGACCCGCACTTCGCCCGCTACCAGGTCACCGACCCGACGAAGGAGCAGCCCGGCACCATCGTGATCGAGACGATGGAGCGGCAGCTCTACCTCGTGCTGCCCGACGGCAAGGCGATGCGCTACGGCGTCACCGTGGGCGACGAGGCCTATGGCTGGAAGGGCACCGCCACGGTCGACCGCAAGGCGGAATGGCCGGCCTGGAACCCGCCGGCCGAGATGATCAAGCGCTGGCCGCACGTCCACCCGATGCAGGGCGGGCCGGGCAACCCGCTCGGCGCCCGCGCGCTCTACCTCTCCGACAAGGGCCGCGACACGCTCTACCGCATCCACGGCACCAACGAGCCGGAGAAGATCGGCCAGGCCGCGTCGTCCGGCTGCATCCGCATGCGCAACATCGACGTGGTCGACCTGTTCAACCGCGTGCCGGTGGGCGCGACGGTGATCGTGCGCTGAGGGCGGACGACCTTCGGTCCGTTTCCCCTCGTCGTTCCGGGGCTGCGAAGCAGAGCCCGGAACCCAGAGCCGCCGACGCCAGCCGGATCCGCCACCGCCGGTGGCTCTGGATTCCGGGCTCGCCTGCGGCGCCCCGGAATGACGGGATAGCGGTGAGCGGGTGACGTTTCATCTGCGTTCCCGGAGAGCGGGCGACGATCGTGCGGTCTCGACAGATGCCGGCATGTCGCTCGAAAAAAGCAAGATTCTCGAAACGCTCATTCGTGAGCACGCTTTAACCTGAACGCCGGTTCAGATTTGGTCGTTAACCTCTGAAGACGATCTCGTCTCCTACAGTCCAATACACACGAGGACAGGCGGCGACCGAACAAAGGTCGCGGAGGAATTCGGTCATGATCAACGTTTCTCTTCAAGACTTCTGCAACCATGCCGTCGCCGAGGGCCGCATCGCGGCGGCCGACGTGCAGGCTCTGCTGCGCGACGTGCTGCCGGACGGCATCGCCCATCGCGACGAGACCGACATGCTGATCGCCCTGGAGCGGGCGGTGCCCGACGCCGACCCGGCCTTCGCCGACGCGCTGGTCGCCCTCGTGGTCGACTTCGCGGTCTGGGGCGAGCGTCCCTCGGGCTACGTCGACCGCGCGGTCGCCGCCTGGCTTTCGGCGTCGCTCGCCGGCCTCACCGGCCCGACGCCGGCCGGCGCGCGAATCGCCGTCGAGGTCGTCCGGGAGGCGCAGGGGAGCGCCGAGGCGCTGATGGTGTTCGCGATGGAAGCCAACCGCTGGACCCGCGAGCCGGCCAGGACCGACCGGCCGCGCTTCGCGCTGGCCGCTTGAAACGAGACCAAAAACTTTTGACCGCGGTCGCCCAGGCATCGGCCGCCGGCACAGCTTCCGTCGCCTGCGGATCTGCTTTATCGGGAACGCTCTATCCGGCTCACGCCAAGCCGCTTCCTGAAGACGACCAGACCCGAGCGCGATAAAAGATGTTCGACAAGATCCTGATCGCAAACCGGGGCGAGATCGCCTGCCGCGTCATCAAGACGGCGCGGCGCATGGGCATCAAGACCGTGGCGGTCTACTCGGACGCCGACCGCGACGCGGTCCACGTGGCGATGGCCGACGAGGCCGTCCACATCGGCCCGGCGGCGGCGGCGCAATCGTACCTCGTCATCGAGAAGATCATCGACGCCTGCAAGCAGACCGGGGCGCAGGCGGTGCATCCGGGCTACGGCTTCCTGTCCGAGCGCGAGGCCTTCGCCAACGCGCTCGCCGAGGCCGGCATCATCTTCATCGGCCCAAACGCCGGCGCCATCGCCGCGATGGGCGACAAGATCGAATCCAAGAAGGCGGCGGCCGCCGCCAACGTCTCGACGGTGCCGGGCTTCCTCGGCGTGATCGAGAGCCCCGAGCACGCCGTCGAGATCGCCGACGGCATCGGCTACCCGGTGATGATCAAGGCGTCCGCCGGCGGCGGCGGCAAGGGCATGCGCATCGCCTACGCCTCGGGCGAGGTCGCGGAGGGCTTCGCCCGCGCGAAGTCCGAGGCCGCCTCGTCCTTCGGCGACGACCGGGTGTTCATCGAGAAGTTCATCACCGATCCGCGCCACATCGAGATCCAGGTGATCGGCGACAAGCACGGCAACGTGGTCTACCTCGGCGAGCGCGAGTGCTCGATTCAGCGCCGCAACCAGAAGGTTATCGAGGAGGCACCCTCGCCCCTCCTCGACGAGGCCACCCGCCGGAAGATGGGCGAGCAGGCGGTCGCCCTAGCGAAGGCCGTGGACTACGATTCCGCCGGCACGGTCGAGTTCGTCGCCGGCCAGGACAAGTCGTTCTACTTCCTGGAGATGAACACCCGCCTCCAGGTCGAGCATCCGGTCACCGAGATGATCACCGGCGTCGACCTCGTCGAGCTGATGATCCGGGTGGCGGCCGGCCAGACGCTGCCGCTCACGCAGGATCGGGTGACGCTCGACGGCTGGGCGGTGGAGAGCCGCGTCTACGCCGAGGATCCGACCCGCAACTTCCTGCCCTCGATCGGCCGGCTCACCACCTACCGGCCGCCGGAGGAGGGCACGTTCGGCACCGGCAAGGTCCGCAACGACACCGGCGTGGAGGAGGGCGGCGAGATCGCGATCCACTACGATCCGATGATCGCCAAGCTCGTCACCTGGGCGCCGACCCGCGCCGAGGCAATCGAGCTCCAGGCCGAGGCGCTCGACGCCTTCGCCATCGACGGCATCCGCCACAACATCCCGTTCCTCGCCGCCCTGATGGCGCATCCGCGCTGGCGCGAGGGGGCGCTGTCCACCGGCTTCATCGCCGAGGAGTTCCCGGAAGGGTTCTCCGCGCCCGAGCCGAAAGGCGCGGTGGCGCAGCGGATGATGGCGGCCGCGGCCGCCATCGATAACAAGCTCAACGCGCGCAAGCGCGGCATCTCCGGCCAGATGCGCGCCCCCGCGCTGCTGCACTTCGAGCGCGACCGGGTGGTGATGCTGGCCGGCGAGGCCTTCCCCGTCACCGTCGATCCGCACGAGGATGCGCTGGCGCAGAACTGCCTCGTCGTCACCGAGGCCGACGGCACCACCCACGTCGTCGAGAGCGACTGGCGCCCGGGCGAGCCGGTCTGGACCGGCACGATCGGCGCGCAGCGCGTCGCGATCCAGGTGCGCGGGCTGCTCAACGGCGTCGCGCTCCAGCATGCGGGCGCCGCGGCCGAGGCCCGCGTCTACACCCGCCGCGAGGCCGAGCTCGCCGCGCTGATGCCGGTGAAGGAGGATGCCGGCTCCGGCAAGCAGGTGTTCTGCCCGATGCCCGGCCTGGTGAAGCAGATCCTGGTCACCGGAGGCCAGGAGGTGAAGAACGGCGAGGCCATCGCCATCGTCGAGGCGATGAAGATGGAGAACGTGCTCCGCGCCGAGCGCGACGCCACGGTGGCGAAGGTCCACGCCAAGGAGGGCGAGAGCCTCGCCGTCGATGCGGTGATCCTGGAATTCGCCTGACTCGCGTCAGCCGATCGAGGCGATCGCCCGGTGCGTGCGGCGAACATCGAGCAAACGAAGCTCCTCGCGACGGCGATCAACAATGTCGCCGTGGCGTTCATCGTGATCGGCTTCGTCACGCCGATCACCGCTGCAAGCTTCAATCTCGGCGGTGTCGGACCGCTCCGATCGGAAAGCACGGTGTTGACCCTGGTCTGGCTTTTCACCGGGATCGGCATACATTTAATCGCGAGGCGCATCCTGCGAGGTATCACGCCGTGAATTCCGGCCAGATCTTCGTCGTCTTCGGCATCCCGGCGATCGCATTGGCGACCGCCTATCTCGCCATGCGCGCGAACGAATGGGCGATCCGCCGCGACGAGCGCCTGCCGCCGGGCGAGTAGTCGATTCCGGCCGATCCGAAATCCATGCCTCTCTACTTCGCCTACGGCGCGAACATGGATGCCGCCGCCATGGCCTCCCGCTGCCCGGCTTCGCGGCTGATCGGGCAGGGCCGGCTGCACCGCCACCGCTTCATCGTCATGCGCGAGGGCTACGCCTCGGTGGTGCGCGACGGGCGCCACACGGTCTGGGGCGTGCTGTGGGAGCTGGCCCTCGCCGACGTCCCCGCCCTCGACCGCTACGAGGGCGTTGCCGGCGGCCTCTACGTGAAGGCCTCGCAGCCGGTCGCGACCGCGGGCGGCGTCAAGCGCGCGCTGATCTATCTCGGCCGCTCCACCGCCTGCGGCGTGCCGAAGCCCGGCTATCTCGAGGCCGTGCTCGCGGCGGGCGAGGCGGCGCAGCTCCCGGCCCCCTACCTGCGCGAGGTGCGCGGCTGGCGTCGCGGAGCGCCGACCTAGGTGCGACGCAGATGCCGCGGCTTCAACGTCCGGTTTGGCCCTGACTTTGCCTGCTCCCGGATCGCAGAACATCGAACACCGGGAGCCTTCCGCCAATGGACTTCGTTAAACCTACGGACATGGCCGCGACCATGAGCGATTCGGGCGTCATGCGCGCCGAGCTGTCGATCCGCGACATGCTCGTGCGCGGCATGATGGCGGGCGCGCTGCTCGGCATCGCCACCAGCCTCGCCCTCACCGGGGCGGTGCAGACCGGCGTGCCCTTCGTCGGCGCCATCGTCTTTCCCGTTGGCTTCGTGATGATCGTGTGCCTCGGGCTCGAGCTCTGCACCGGGAACTTCGGCATCCTGACGCTGTCCTGGATGGAGAACCGGATCGGGTTCGCGCCGATGATGCGCAACTTCGCCTGGAGCTTCATCGGCAACCTGCTCGGCAGCGTGCTGTACGCGCTGCTCCTGGTGATCGCGCTGACCAATGCGTGGCACACGCCCATCGCCGGCGTCGCGCAGAAGCTGGTCGAGATCGCCTCGGCCAAGACGATCGCCTACGAGAACCTCGGCACGGCCGGGATGCTGACCTGCTTCGTCAAGGCGATGCTGTGCAACTGGATGGTCTGCCTCGGCGTGACGATGTCGATGATGTCGACCTCGACCTTCGGCAAGATCCTCGGCGCCTGGCTGCCGATCTTCCTGTTCTTCGCGCAGGGGTTCGAGCATGCGGTGGTGAACATGTTCGTCATCCCCGCCGGCATGATGCTCGGCGCGCCCGTCCATTTCAGCGAGTGGTGGCTGTGGAACCAGATCCCCGTCACGCTGGGCAACTTCGTCGGCGGGGTGCTGTTCATCTCGGTGGCCTGGTACCTGACCTACCGTCAGAAGACCGTCGATCCGGCCCGCGTCGAGGGCCGTCCGCAGGGCCGCGCCGCCATCGCCCGCTGAGAACGACCCGACGCGGCCGGACACCTCGGGCGTCCGGCCGCGTTGTGCCGTCATGAGCGAGATCACAAGCGTCGTCGTCGTCGTCGTCGGCCGGGTCCAGGGCGTCACCTATCGCGCCTGGACCCGGCGCGAGGCCGAGGCGCGCGGCCTGTCGGGGCACGTGAGCAACCGCGCGGACGGGGCGGTCGAGGCCGCGCTCACCGGGCCGGCCGACGCGGTCGAGGCGATGGTGCAGGCGTGCTGGGCCGGGCCGCCCGGCGCCCGCGTCGAGCGGGTCGAGGTGACGGCCGGCGAGCCGTCCGCCGGCGCCTCCGGGTTCGCGATCCGGCGGTGAGGGGTCCCGCGCATGGACGGCCTGCTCCGGCACGCCTCGACAGCGCGCGCCGCACCGCGGTAGCCATCCCGCGGTCCCGATGCGCCCACGGCCGGCGCGGCGCGCGGGCCCGATGGGCACCCCGGGGACGATGACCGACCTCCCTTCCACCACGCTGCTCGCCGCCTACCTGCCCTCCGGGTTCTCGCCGATCGACCTCGGCGCGCTGATCTACTTCGTGCTGGCCTGGCTCGGCTACGGCCTCTCCGTCGGGCGCCTGCGCGGGCGGATGGTGTCGCTGAGCCAGATCATGAACGCGCAGCGCGAGGAATGGGCGCGCCAGCTGATCGTGCGCGACAACCGCGTGGTCGACACCACGATCAACGCCTCGCTGCAGAACGGCACCGCCTTCTTCGCCTCGACGTCGCTGATCGCGCTCGGCGGCGTGCTCACCCTGTCGCGCTCCGGCGACGACGTGCTCAACCTGTTCGGCACGCTGCCCTTCGGCACGATCGCCACGCGCACGACCTGGGAAATCAAGGTCGCAGGGCTCGCGGTCGTGTTCGTCTATGCCTTCTTCAAGTTCGCCTGGGCCTACCGGCTGTTCAACTACAGCGCGATCCTGCTGGGGACCGTGCCGCCGAAGGGTTCGGGGGCGAGCGAGTCCGCGATGTTGCACGCCGCACGGCGCGTGGCGGCGATGAACACCGCGGCCGGGCTCCACTTCGCCCGCGGGCAGCGTGCGTTCTTCTTCGCGTTGGCGTATCTCGGGTGGTTCGTCAGCCCCTATTTCCTCGTCGCCTCGACGACGGCGGTCGTGTTCGTGATGTGGCGGCGCCAGTTCGTCTCCGAGATCCGCACGATCCTGCTCGCCGACGGCGCCCCGCCCGCCGAAGGATCCACGCCGTGAGCGACGACCGCACCGGAACCCGCAGCGAGGACGCGATCGAGGAGACGATGCTGCGTCTCGTGGCCGAGCGCGGCCCCGGCAAGACCATCTGCCCGTCGGAGGTCGCACGCGCGCTGGCGGGGTCGGATCCGGACCAGTGGAGCCCCCTGATGCAGCCGGTGCGCCGCATCGCCGTGCGCCTGACCAAGGCCGGCCGCCTCGCCATCCTGCGGAAGGGCAAGCCCGCCGATCCGGACGATTTTCGCGGGATCTACCGGTTGTCGCTCCCCGAGGGCTGATCCGCCGGCCCCGGCAGCAGCGCGTCGGTGTAGCCGGCAAGCCGGTAGACCGCGAGTCCGATCCATTCCTTCACCGCCAGGTCGAGCACCAGCAGCCCCTCCGAGGCGAAGCTGCCGAAGCGCAGCGCGTCGCGCGGGCCGCGGGTGCGGTAGTCGACGGGGAAGGCGACGACGTCGAAGCCGGCCGCGCGGAAGCAGCCCATCGCCCGCGGCATGTGGAAGGCCGAGGTCACCAGCAGCCAGCGCTCGCCCGGCTTCGGCTGGGCCATCGCGGCGGAGAACAGCGCGTTCTCGCGGGTGTTGCGCGAGCGGTTCTCCAGGATCAGCCGGGTGCGCGGCAGGCCGAGGGTGTCGGCGTCGCGGCTGACGATGTCGGCCTCGGCGATCGCCCCGTCGACGAGGCTGCCGCTGCCGCCGGAGAACATCAGCCGCGCCTGCGGGTAGCGGCGGGCGAGATCAGCCATGTAGATCGGCCGCTCGCCGGCATCGTTGACGACCACCTGCCCGCGGCCGGACGACAACCCGGCCTCGATCCCGCCGCCGAGCACGATGATGCCGTCGGGCGGGCGATCGTCGGCGTAGGCCGGGAAGCGCTGCTCCAGCGGCAGCACCGCCCAGGCCGAGAGCGGCGACAGGCCGCCTGCGAGCAGGCCGAGGAGGCCGAACGCGCTCAGAGCTCCGCCGAGGCGCCGCCGCGCGGTCGCGAGCGTCAGCGCGACGCCGACGAGCCCAACGAGGGCGAAGACGTTCGACGGGGTGATCAGGAAGAAGATCACCTTCGAGAGCGGGAAGAACATCGGCGCGGGTCCGGCGGGCGTCGGACCTCAGGCCCTCGTCTCGGCCTCGTAGCGGGCCAGGGTTTCGGCGTCCGGCGGCAGCAGGGTGGCGAGGCTCGCGCCCTTCTCCGCCTCGCGGGTGAGCCAGAGATCGAGGCGCTGCTGCTCGACCGCCTCCAGCGCCACCGCCTCGGCGATGTCGGCCGGGATCACCACCACGCCGTCGGGGCCGCCGACCACGACGTCGCCGGGATGCACCGCGGCCCCGGCGCAGGCGATCGGCTCGCCGGAGCCCGCAAGCTGAAGCGTACCCTCGCCCGGCGCGAACGCGGCGTCCCAGACGGCGAGGCCGCTCTCGGCTGCGAGGCAGCCGTCGGTGACGAGGCCGGCGACGCCGCGGGCGGAGAGCCGCGCGGCCAGGATCGCGCCGAAGGGGAGGGCGAGCCCGGAGCGGCCGGTATCGACCACGACGACGGCGCCCTCGGGCACCGCCTCGATCGCCTCCGCGAGCGAGCGCGCGACCTCGCCGCGCGCCGGGATCATCCGCAGCGTCACGGCCGGCCCGACGGCTCGGCCCGAACCGGCGATGCCGGAGAGCGCGCAGGCCGGGACGCCGCGGCGCGCCAGGGCGCGGGCGAGGCTCGCCACGGTGACCGCGGAGAGGGCGTCGCGCAGGGTCGGGTCGAGGGCCATCGGGGTGCGGTCTCCGGGCGGGCTGCCTGACGCCCAAGTGGGTCGCGCAGGGG
>NZ_VRVH01000640.1:0-725 GCF_008040095.1 Methylobacterium sp. WL6
GGGCTGGGTCGCGCCGAGCTGCATCGGCGCACCGGGGCGGCCGGGGCTCTGCTCGGGGTCGAAGGCGTCGCCGCCACCGGCAGCGGGGACGCGACGAGCGACTACGAGGCCGCCGTCGGCCACATCCGCGAGAAGCGCTACGAGCAGGCCGAGATGGCCTTCCGCCAGTTCATCCAGTCGCACCCGCGCGACGGCCACGTCCCGGCCGCGACCTACTGGCTCGGCGAGAGCTACCTGCAGCGCAACCGCAACCGCGAGGCGGCCGAGCAGTTCCTGAAGGTCTCGACCGACTACGCCCGCTCGCCCCAGGCGCCGGAGGCGATGCTGAAGCTCGGCGTCTCGCTCAACGCGCTGGGCGCGCGCGAGCAGGCCTGCGCGACCCTGGCCGAGCTCGACCGCAAGTTCCCCTCCGCCGGCTCGAACGTGCGCCAGAGCGTGGCGCGCGAGCAGAAGCGCGCGCGCTGCACCGCGTGAGCGACCCGCGCGACGATCCCGGTGACCGGATCCGTCGCGCCCTCGCCAACGCCCTCGCACCTTGGCTCGCCGGGGACGCGCCCGTGGTGCTCGCCGTCTCCGGGGGGCCCGATTCCACCGCCCTGATGCACGCCGCCGCCGCGTGCCGGGCCGGCGCGCTCTTCGTCGCGACGGTGGACCACGGCCTGCGTCCCGAATCCGCCGACGAGGCCCGCGCCGTCGCCCGCGCCGCCGCGGCGCTCGGCCTGCCC
>NZ_VRVH01000641.1:0-722 GCF_008040095.1 Methylobacterium sp. WL6
GGATTGCGCCTGGATCGCCGTGGCGGATGCCCGCCGGGCGCTCGCGCTCGCCGCCGCGCGCCTGTCGGGCCGCCAGCCCGAGACCATCGTCACGGTGACCGGCACCGCCGGCAAGAGCTCGGTCGCCGACTTCGTCCGCCAGATCCTGGCGCGGATCGGGCGGGAATCGGCGAGCCTCGGCACCGTCGGCATCGTCACCAACCGCGGCGCCGCCTACGGCTCGCTGACCACGCCCGATCCGGTGACCCTGCACCAGACCCTGGCGCGGCTCGCCGACGACGGCATCACCGACCTCGCGATGGAGGCCTCCTCGCACGGCATCGAGCAGCGCCGCCTCGACGGCGTGCGGCTGGCCGCCGCCGGTTTCACCAATCTCGGGCGCGACCACCTCGACTACCATGCGACGGTCGAGGACTACCTCGCCGCCAAGCTCCGCCTGTTCGCGACCCTGCTGCCGGCGGGCGCGCCCGCCATCGTCAACGCCGACGGCGCCTATGCGGACCGGGTGATCGCCGCCGCGACCGAAGCCGGCCACGCCATCCGCACAACCGGCCGCGCCGGCTCCGACATCCGCCTCCTTGATGCCCGGACCGAGGGCTTCGCGCAGGTGCTCGACCTCGACGGCCGCCACGGCCGACGCCGGATCCGGCTGCCGCTGGTCGGCGGGTTCCAGGTCGAGAACGCGCTCGTCGCCGCCGGCCTCGCGCTCGCCACGCCCGCCC
>NZ_VRVH01000642.1:0-715 GCF_008040095.1 Methylobacterium sp. WL6
TCCGGATCGATCGTCGCCGGGTCGAACAGGGCGTGGTCGATCATGGGGCGTTTCGTCTCGTCTCTTGGGGCTGCGCGGGGCGAGGCGTCACGGCATCCGCGAATTCCGAACCCATCTTGGCGCGCGAGCGCCGCATTGCCATCTCGGTTCGGCCGGCGAAACCGCCTAACGCCCGAACCACGATCCGGTTTCGCGCCCGGTGTGGTGCATCCGTCACGGTTCCGCCGGCTTCGGACGGTTGGAAGACCTTCATCCCGCAAAGGAATGTCGATGATCGTCGAGCACGACCCGCGCCGCCCAGGCCAGAACTATTCGGGAGACCCCTACCAGGGACCGCCGCCGGGCTATCGCGCTTCGGCCCTGCGCCGCTTCCTCGGCGGCTCGCCGGCCGGCGTGTTCCTGCGGCTGCTGTTCCTCTCGGTCCTGGTTGGCGCCTTCATGGCGATGCTCGGGCTGACCCCGGCGCGGCTGTTCTGGCAGATCTACGACGCGGCCCGCGCGCTGATCGATCTCGGCCTCGCCACCTTCCACGATTTCGGCGGCTGGATCCTGGCCGGCGCGGTGGTGGTGGTGCCGCTGTGGCTCATCTCGCGGCTGTTCGCGGTCTCGCGGTAGGCTAGTCTCCACCGCGACCCGGAGGCCGCGTGATCCCAATCGAGCCCATCACCGGCCGGCGCGTGCTCGCGCTCGCCCTGCCGATGACGATCGCCAACGT
>NZ_VRVH01000643.1:0-713 GCF_008040095.1 Methylobacterium sp. WL6
CACCCCAGCGGATGATACCCGCCAAAAACCCCCACCCCCAAACGTCCGAAAAAATGCCGAGCCACACCATCCGCCTGCATCGCGGCGACCTGCCGGCCGGGTATGAGCCGGGGGCGGCGATCGCCGTCGACACCGAGACGCTGGGGCTCAACCCGCATCGCGACCGGCTCTGCGTCGTGCAGGTCTCGAAGGGCGACGGCTCGGCCGACGTCGTGCAGATCCTTCGCGATGGGCCGGTGCCCGCGGTGCTGGCGGGCATCCTGGCCGATGCGGGGGTGCGGAAGATCTTCCACTATGCGCGGTTCGACCTCGCGGTGCTGTACCGGGCGCTCGGGGTGATGCCGGCGCCGGTCTACTGCACCAAGATCGCCTCGAAGCTCGCGCGCACCTACACCGACCGGCACGGGCTCAAGGACGTGGTCCGCGAATGCGTCGGGGTCGACCTGTCGAAGGCGCAGCAATCCTCCGACTGGGGCGCCGAGACGCTGACGCCGGCGCAGGTGGAGTACGCCGCCTCCGACGTGCTCCACCTCCACGCCGCGCGCGACCGCCTCGACCGGATGCTGGCGCGCGAGAACCGCACGGATCTCGCCGAGGCCTGCTTCGCCTTCCTGCCGACCCGCGCCCGGCTCGACCTCGACGGCTGGCCCGAGGTCGACATCTTCGCCCACACCTGAGCGGCGCCCGGCCCGCGGCGGCGGCCCGGCGGGGGC
>NZ_VRVH01000644.1:0-708 GCF_008040095.1 Methylobacterium sp. WL6
GGCGTGGCCCGGCGGCACCGACGCCCAGGAGCCGCGCGACCAGGGATCGCGGCGCCATTCGCTCACGGCGGGGATCGACAGGTCGTGGAGGCGGCGGGCGCCGAAATGATCGGCCAGCGTCGCGCGCACGCGGCGGCGCAGACCGTCCTCGCCGGCGCCGGCGGCATCGATCTCGGCAGCCCCGACCGAGTCGAGCTCGAAATAGTGGAACGGCGTCCCGTCGATGCGGGTGAGCAGGCCCGGCGGGCTGAAGCGTCCGCCGACGAGGCTTGCGAGACGGTCCCGCCCGCGGAACGGGCTCGACGGCCAGTGCAGCACCGCGTGCTCGTAGATGCCGACCCGGAACCCGTCGATCGCGGCACGGATCGGCGCGGGCAGGGCCGGCGAGAAGGCGACGCTGTCGCGCAGCACCATCATCGGCACCGTCACGATCACGGCGCGGGCCTTCAGGGTCCGCTCGTCCGCGGTGGCGACGCGAACGCCGGCTCCCGTCCAGTCGATGCCGGCGACGGGGCAGTCGAGCGCGATCGGCAGCCCCTGCGCCAGCCGCGCGAGGTAGCCGCCGTAGCCGCCGGCGACGAAGTAGTTGTCGCCGTATTCCATGCTCGGGAAATCCTGGAGCGAGACCTCCTCCAGCGGCCGTCCGGACACCAGACCGTGGACCAGCGCGACGCGGGCGCCCCAGGGGCCGAGGCCGCGGGGCAGGGC
>NZ_VRVH01000645.1:0-703 GCF_008040095.1 Methylobacterium sp. WL6
GGCTTCAGCTCGGCGGGCCGCTCGGGCGGCAGCGGCGGCGGCACGGGGACGGTCGCCTCGGGCGGATGCGGCTTCGTCTCCTGTGCCCTCGCGTCCCGTCCCGCCGTCGTGGCAAGCAGGGCCGTGCCGGCGAGCGCGAGCGCCGCGAACCGTCGAGACCGACCTGACGCCATGACTTATCCACCCCATCCGGCCGTCACCCGCGACACGATCCTGTGCGAGGGACGGCCCGTCACGATCGAGCGGTTCGCGCCGCGCGGCAAGGACGCGCCGGCCACGGCGACCGTCATTCTGCTGCACGACGCGGAAGGACCGGGCCCGGACCGTCCGGTCCGCGCCGAAGCCGCAGCTTTGGCGGAAGCCGGCTTCGCGGTGCTGCTGCCGCACTATCTCGAGCGGACCGGCGAGTCGCGAGTCGGGTTCTCCGGGATCAGCCGGCATTTCGGCGCATGGCGGGATGCCCTCGAGATCGTGCGCGCGCAGGTCCCCGGCCCGGCGGCGCTGGTCGGCCGCTCGCTCGGAGGCTGTCACATATAAAAAACTCACGCTGACCACGACTACTAACTTTTACATCTCCGTCGTCTCCCAAACATTAAAAAAAAAAATGCGCAGGCTCTCGCCGAGGCCTTCCAGGCGCCCGATCAGGTCGCCCACCGGCTGGGTGCTGACGCGGTCGACCTTGTCCGACAGCGCGTCGATCCGC
>NZ_VRVH01000646.1:0-703 GCF_008040095.1 Methylobacterium sp. WL6
CGCCGAAACCGCAGCCGCCGCGCCCGCCCGCCGCCGCGCCGGACCCGGCCTTCGAGGCGATGCGGGCCGGGTTCGAGGCCCTGCCGGAAGCCGAGCGCAAGGCGCTGCAGGACGCGCTGGTCTGGACCGGCGACTACAACAGCGTCGTCAACGGCGCCTTCGGCCGGCGGACCTTCGAGGCGCTGAGCGCCGCCCGCGCCCGCACCGACGCCGGCGACCCCCTCGATCCGCGCAGCCGCGCCGCGATCCTGGCGGCGGGCGAGGCGGCGCGGAAGGCCGTGCGCTTCACCGTGCAGGCCGATCCCGCCAGCGGCGCGGTGCTCGGCGTGCCCGAGCGGATGCTGCCCAAGCGCAGCGCGGTCCCCGGCGGAACCCGCTGGCAGAGCGCCGACGGGCGCCTGACCCTGGAGAGCCGGTCGTTTCCCGCCGGCGGCACCGACCTCGACGCGCTGTTCACCCGCGCGACCGCGCCGCTCGCCGACCGCAAGGTGACGTACAAGCTCAAGCGGCCGGACTTCATCGTCGTCACCGGCGAGACCGCCTCGGGGCGCTCGTACGTGCGCTACGCCGCCGGGCCGGAGGGCATCCGCGGCTTCGCCATCGGCTACGAGGCGGCGCAGGCGGGCGAGATCGACCGCCTCGTCATCGCCATCGCCAACAGCTTCGTGCCGTTTCCCGGGACGCCGGGCGAGGCGCCCCGGAG
>NZ_VRVH01000647.1:0-691 GCF_008040095.1 Methylobacterium sp. WL6
GCGGGTGGGCCTCGCGTGAGCGAGGGTCGGGAGAGGGGAGCGACATTTCCGGGAGCGGCGCTCTCCTCTCCCGACCCGCTTCGCGGGCTACCCTCCCCCGCAGAGGGGGGAGGGAAGGCGGCGTTCTGCGGCACGAGGTACTTCCGCAGCTCGTCCGGCTCGCGCACCGTCGCCGACAGCCCGATCGCGGTGAGGCCGGGGCTGAGGCGGTGCAGGCGGGCGAGCGCCAGGGACAGCAGGTCGCCGCGCTTCGAGGTGACGAGGGCGTGGAGCTCGTCGAGGACGACGCAGCGCAGCCCGGAGAAGAACTCGGTCGCCTCGCGGTGGGCGATGAGCAGGGCGAGCTGCTCGGGCGTGGTCAGCAGGATGTCCGGCGGCCGCTCGATCTGGCGGGTGCGCTTGTGCGACGGGGTATCGCCGGTGCGGGTCTCGATCCGCAGCGACAGGCCGATGCCCTCCACCGGCGCGTCGAGGTTGCGGGCGATGTCGACGGCGAGCGCCTTCAGCGGCGAGATATAGAGCGTGTGGAGCCGGCGCTCGGAGGGCTTCGCCCGGCTCTGCGACAGCGCGACCAGGCTCGGCAGGAAGCCGG
The DNA here is from genome assembly GCF_008040095.1 of Methylobacterium sp. WL6. Taxonomy (NCBI): domain Bacteria; kingdom Pseudomonadati; phylum Pseudomonadota; class Alphaproteobacteria; order Hyphomicrobiales; family Methylobacteriaceae; genus Methylobacterium; species Methylobacterium sp. WL6. Next base: position 593 of record NZ_VRVH01000647.1, read on the forward strand.
CGAGCGTCTTGCCGGCGCCGGTCGGGGCGACGAGCAGCGCCGAGCGGCCGGCGCCCGCGATGCGCAGCAGGTCGAGCTGGTGCGGCCGCGGGGCCCAGC
>NZ_VRVH01000648.1:0-689 GCF_008040095.1 Methylobacterium sp. WL6
GCGGGGGCAGGGCGAGCGGCACGGCGGAGGCCGCGATGCGGGCGGGCCCGCGCTGGAAGCGCAGGCGCTTGAGGCGGCGCGGGTCGGCGTCGAGCACCTCGAACTCGAGGTCGCCGGGGCCGGCGATGAGCTCGCCGCGCGAGGGCACGCGGCCGGCCAGCGTCACGATCATGCCGCCGATCGTGTCGATCTCCTCGGCCATCTCGCCCACCGCCGCGACGAGGTCGACGCCGGTGGCCTCGGAGACCTCGGCCAGCGGCGCGCGGGCGTCGGCCACGAACACCTCGGCCTCGCCTTCGAGGCGCTGGACGAGGCGGCCCTCGACCACGTCGTGCTCGTCCTCGATGTCGCCGACCACCATCTCGATGAGGTCCTCGATCGAGATCAGCCCGTCGGTGCCGCCGTACTCGTCGATGACGAGCGCCATGTGGGTGCGGGTCGCCTGCATCCGCACCAGCAGGTCGATCGCCGGCATCGAGGGCGGCACGAACAGCACCGGCCGCTGGATGCGGGTGGAGGCGAGCGTCGCGGTGAGGTCGACGTTGCCGAGGTTGAGCGTGCGCAGGGCGCGGGCGGGCGCCCGGCGCACCCGCGGGGCGGGCTTCTGCGCGTCCTTCAGCGCATCCTTGGCCGCCTCGGCCTCGGCGGGGGCGGGCGTCGCGCCGTTGGCGGCGGCCGCGGCGCTGCGG
>NZ_VRVH01000649.1:0-680 GCF_008040095.1 Methylobacterium sp. WL6
CACCTGCGGCGCCGACCTCGGCGACGCCCGCTGCGGCGTCGACGTCGCGCGGTTCCGCACCGACGGCACCGTCGACGGCCTGCCGGAGCCCGGCACCCTGGCCGCGGCGGTCGCCGGCACCTTCGCCGACGGGCTGTTCAGCGGCGGCCGCCTGAGCTGGACCGCGGGCGCCAATGCCGGCCTGTCCGGCGACGTGCGCACGCATCTCGGCACCCTGATCGAGTTGTGGGAGGCGCCGCCGCGCGGCATCGCGCCGGGCGACGCCTTCACCCTCGTCGCCGGCTGCGACAAGCGCCTCGCCACCTGCCGCGGCACCTTCGCGAACGCCCTGAACTTCCAGGGCTTCCCGCACATGCCGGGCAACGATTTCGTCGTGCGCTACGCCCCCGGCGCGGGTCCCGGCCTCGACGGCGGCTCGCTGTTCCGCTGAAAGGACGCCCCATGCGCGACCCGCTCGACGGTGCCGCGGTCGCGGCCGAGGCCCGGCTCTGGCTGGGCACGCCCTACCGGCACCAGGCCTCGCTGATCGGCGTCGGCTGCGACTGCCTCGGCCTGCTGCGCGGCGTCTGGCGCGGCCTTCTGGGCGACGAGCCCGAGGCGCCGCCGCCCTATTCCGGCACCTGGGCGGAGTCGGCTGCCCCCGGCACCGACCCGCTGACGGAGGCCGCCGCCCGCCACCT
>NZ_VRVH01000064.1:0-21321 GCF_008040095.1 Methylobacterium sp. WL6
CGGAGGCCGACGCGCACCGGCGGATGTACCGGCCCTGGGGCTGGTACCAGCGCGTCGACATCGGCGAGCGCTTCCAGGTCAAGCGCATCATGGTGACGCCGGGCGGGCGCCTGTCGCTGCAGAAGCATTTCCACCGCGCCGAGCACTGGGTGGTGGTGAAGGGCACGGCGGAGGTGACGCTGGGCGAGCGCCTGGTCCTCGTCCACGAGAACGAGGCGGTGTACCTGCCGATCGGCGCAATGCACCGCCTGGCCAACCCCGGCAGGATCCCGCTCGAGCTGATCGAGGTCCAGGTCGGATCCTATACCGGAGAAGACGACATCATCCGCGTCGAAGATATCTATGGACGTTGAGGGCGCTGTCGTAAGCCGTTTAAAGTTCGGCACGAGCGGCCTGCGCGGCCTGGTGACGGACCTCGTGGGGTGGCCGAGCTACGCCTATGCCGGCGCGTTCTTCCGCTCCGTCGGCTCGGCCTGCGCGAACCGCACCGTGGTGATCGGGCGCGACCTGCGCGGCAGCAGCGCGGGCATCGCGGCCACCGTCGCCACCGCCGCGGCCGCCGCGGGGTTCGAGGCGATCGATTGCGGCCCCCTTCCGACACCGGCCCTAGCGCTCGAGGCGATCCGGCGCGGGGCCTGTGCCGTGATGGTCACCGGCAGCCACATCCCGCAGGACCGCAACGGTCTGAAGTTCTACCGGCCCGACGGCGAGATCACCAAGGCCGACGAAGTCGCGATCCTGGCCGCCCTCGGCGACGTCGCGACGGTCGGGACCATGGCCGACCCCGTCGATGCGATCCCGGACCCGGACGTGATCGGCCGCTATCGCCGCCGCTACGGCGACGTGTTCGCGCCCGACCTCCTGCGCGGCGTACGGGTCGCCGTGTATCAGCAGAGTTCCGTCGCCCGAGACCTGATGGCCGACCTGCTCGCGGCGTTCGGCGCGCAGGTGACGCCGATCGGCCGCTCTGAGACCTTCGTCCCGATCGATACCGAGGCCCACCGCCCGGAGGATATCGCCTTCATCGCCGACGTCATGACCTCGGGCGACTTCGATGCCCTGGTCACGACGGACGGCGACGCCGACCGGCCGCTGGTCGCGGATGCCGCCGGGCGCATCCTGCGCGGCGACGTGCTCGGCCTGATCACCGCGCGGTATCTCGGTGTCGACACCGTGGTGGTGCCGGTTACCGCGGGCTCGGCCATCGAGCTGGCCGGCGGATTCGGGCAGGTGCTGCGCACCCGCGTCGGTTCGCCGTTCGTCATCGCCGGCATGGAGCAGGCGAAGCGGGCGGGGGCGAGGGCGACCGCAGGCTTCGAGGCGAATGGCGGCTTCCTGCTCGGGTCCGACGTCGCCATCGAGGGCAAGGTCCTGGCCGCCCTGCCCACGCGCGACGCGATGCTGCCCATCCTCGCGACCCTGGCCGCGGCGCGGCAGGCCGGATCGACCCTGGCCGACCTCGTCGCGTCGCTGAACGTCGGCGAGATGGCGAGCGACCGCCTTCCCGAGACGCCGGCCGAGCGCAGCGGCGCGCTGCTGCGTCGGCTCGGCGACCCGTCGTTCCGACGGACGTTCCTGCAACCGGTCGGCACGCCTGAGGCCGCGGACGACCAGGACGGGATCAGGATCGAACTCGACGGCGGGCGCACGGTCCACTTCCGCGCCTCCGGCAATGCGCCCGAGCTGCGGTGCTACACGGAGGCGCGAACCGCCGCGGAGGCCAAGGCGCTTCTCGGCTGGGGGCTTTCGGCGGCGGCGGCTGCGATGGAGGCGGAGGCCGGACGATCGTAGTCGTCCGATCTGCAGGAGATCAGTAGCCGGCTGGTCCCTGCGGGATCACACGCGGACCGAACTGACGTTGTCCGCCCTGGTGATGGCCACCCATCGGCAGCGGCCGAGGACCGGGCCCATCTGTCACTAGGATCGCGGCAGTCAATACGCGACCGAAGCCTACTGAAAGCGGATCTCTGACATGAAAACGACGCCCGCCTTAAGCCGGTTAGGCTGCCGCTACGACAACGCCGCGATGAAAAATTTCTTGCACACCCTGAAGGTCGAATTCAACCAACAAAGACGATGGACGACTCAGGACGAGGCACGACGTCACTTGTTCTACTAGATTGAAGGCTACTGTAGTCGGCAGCCCATTCAATCGGCACTCGGTTACAACTCACTTGGGCAAGCCGAACGGAATGCGAGCTAATGTCCGTTTCCTTGAAACCGAGGATGTCAAACAGTCTCGGATCGGGGTTCATCCGCATTTTCGGTGCTGCGGGTCGATTGTCCCGTCAAGCTCTGCCGGTCACGGCTCAAGCGGCATGTAGACGCGCTGGTGCAGTAGATCGAATCCTGCGCGGCCCTACATGCTACGCTTGATCAGTTTCAGGCGGTTGACCTGTCCCTCGACAGGACCGTTGCTCCAGGGCTCGACGATGGCTGCGCGCACGGCGGCCTCGTCCTGGCGGAGCCCGGTGACAAAGCCGCCAAGATCGGTCGCGGCTGCAGCCTCCAGCCACGGCGTCAGTCCGGCAGGATCGTTCTGGCGCAGGAGGTCGGCAAAGGCACGGAAATCTTCGGCGGCCCGCTTCAGCTTCGGCTCGACGCTGCAAAGCGCTTCGGTGAAGGCGCGATCCTCCTGCACTAGCGCGGCCGGGTCGCTGGTCAGCCACCGGGTGATGAAGCGCATTGAGGGGATCCGAGCGGACAGTCGTCGCGCCGACGCACCCTGCCTTCGTCGCGCGACAGCGTCGGACGATATCGTAGCTGCCGATGAAGCCCTGAGCGTGCAGCTCGCGATGAAGGACGATGGCGCTGTGCTGGCCCTCCTGCCAGCGCGCCTAGACGAAGGAGAGAAGATGGTCAAGCCGGCTTGAACCCGGCGCTCGACGGTAGGGCATGAACCGGGCCGCCCGGACCCAGCGGCGCACGGCGTTGCGGGACGCACCGATGGGGCGTGTCGCCACCGCTGGGTCGTCGAGCGTACGCCGGCGTGGCTGGCGCGATTCCGACGCTTGGCCATCCGCTACGAACGCCGCGCGGACATCCATCTCGCCTTCACGACCCTCGCCTGCGCCCTCGTCACACTCAGCCAATGCAGACGGTTCTGTTAGACGCTCTAAGGCCGACTTCAAGGGCCGGCACTTCGAGGCGACGCTCATCGTAAAAGCCGTCGTTTGGTATCTGCGCTACCCACTCAGCTATCGCGGTATCGAGGAACTGTTCCTGGAACGCGGCCTGGACGTCGATCACAGCAGCCTGTACCGCTAGGTACTCGCCTACGAGCCACTGATCGAGAAGAGGCTTCAAGCAATCCGCAACTCGCACTGCGGGTCGGTGCGCATCGACAAGACCTCCGTCAAGGTCCGCGGTCAGTGGCGCTACCTCTATCAAGAGTTGGGGCCTCCGGACAACCCGACGCGGTTCAATAGACGGCGTCCCGGTTCAGATGCGGCAGGAAGTGGCTGACGACGAAGGTCAGCGCGTCGAGGGGAAAGCCGGTAGAGCGGCGGAGCGCGCACACGATGGCGCGCTCCTCATCGCTGGCGCGCCAGGGCAGCTTATGGGGTCGGGCGGAGCGATCCTGGCAGGCGTCGGGGCCGCGTTTGCGCCATTTGCCGATGGTCTCGGTGGACACGCCGTAGCGCTTGGCTAGCACGCCGGAGCTTTCGGGCGAGCGCACGATCTCGGTGCGGACAGCCGGGGTGGTGCGGGTCTGGGGATGGATAGCGAGCATCAGCGGGCCCTCCTGCCAGCACGGCTGCGCACACCCACGAACCGCCAAGTATGGGCTTTGATCGACCAACGTGCCAAAACCTAACGACATTCCGCAACCAAACAGCTAGATGCAGGATACCTGAACGCCGCGTAGTTTTTTCGCTGGCGCATGCGCGTAAGCGCATAGGAGAATGGGATGCCATTACATCGAAGATCGACCCCACACGGCCCTTGACGGCTTGACGCCCGCAGCCTTCGCCGACCAAACTGTCACGGCCCGAGAGCTTGCATGGCCGACGATCGCTCGCTGGGTTAACCCCAGACCGATAATGCCTTATTTCGAACCCGGGCCACCGAATGTGCGCAGACCGCAGACTGCATCACCTCCCCTGCTGTTATTGATTACAATAAATCGAGGTTGGATTACCGCTAAGGACACATGTGCACAAAAGTATGCATTTGGAAATATCAAAGCGCGAATATAAGTTCAATTACAAAAATCAGGAATATTAAATATGAAAGTAGTCATAGATGTTTCAACGGCTTTGCGCTGGGTAAACAATAATGCCGTAGGAATTGTTAGAACAGAGAGAGAGATTGCGCGATTTTTTATTCAACATCATTGCAACACTGATCTTATATATTATGATAGGGACGAACAGGATTTTCGGCGTGTATCACAACAGCAAATAGTTGCTCTGTTCCCTGATTTAGAAGCGTTCGTTCCGGATCCATCAGACTTAATATCTTCGACCAATGCGTTTTATTCATTTTCAAGTAAATCTGTGCTAATTAGCGCAGGACTACAGTGGGATATAGATTTTTTTGGAGTAGTATATAATAAAAAGAAACTGATAAATTTCAAAGTTATACAAGTCGTATATGATATCATACCGATTATAATGCCGGAGTACTGTGTGCCCGGCATGGATATACTATTTCCAAAATTTATTGTTGACACAATTTGGACGGCTGACGCAATATTTGCGATCTCTGAAAGCACGAAAAAGGATTTAATTGCCTTTGCTGACAAACTAAAATGCCGGTACACCGGACCGATTTACACCTTGAGACTCGGATGCGACATTCCTTCTAGTTCATTCACAACTGACATACAACTCGGATTGCGTAAAGATGGGTTTGTACTTTATATAAGCACAATAGAGCCGCGGAAAAATCATAGGTTGCTATTTGACATTTGGCGCTCATTTGACGAAAGTGAATATGATAGTGTGCCGAAGCTTGTATTTGTTGGAAACAAAGGCTGGAACACCGAGAACTTTGTAATAAGTATTGAGAATTGCGTTAGATTGTATCCCGAAAAAATAGTTCTTCTAAACAATGTTAGTGATAGTAACCTCGAGTGGTTGTATAACAATGCGATGTTTAGTGTTTATCCATCGCTTTATGAAGGCTGGGGGCTTCCGATAGCTGAAAGCCTCGCGCGAGGCACGCCGTGTATCGCCTCAAATTCATCATCAATGCCAGAGGCGGCTGGTTCATTCTGCGATCTGCTCGACCCGTTTGATTATACGGGCTGGAAAAAAACAATTAAAAAATACCTTGCCGATCCAGAGCTTCGTTCAGAAAAATCAAAATACATAAAATCTAATTATAATGTTCAAACCTGGTACTCTGCAATGCTATCATTCAAACACGATGTCGATGGCTTGCTTGTTGAGTGGGATTTCTAGTCGATGAATATTGTACTGTTTTCCACTTACCGGCCCTTTGCCACGATTCACGGGGGTCAAATTCGTTTGAATGCTATAATGGAGGCATTCGCCGGAGACGGGGTTCGCGTTAGGAGTGTATCAGTCCATACAAGCGCTACGCAGCCTACGGAGGAATCCGAATGGTCCTTGTCTCTCGACATTAATACGCAAATTTATTTCAATTCGAATCAAAAACGAACAGATGTACACGTTTCGACTGTATTTGATATGCACGAAGAGCACTTTAAATCGCTCGAAGGGTATCTAAACGAATTCAATCCTGATGTCGTATGGTTGGAGCAACCTTGGCTTTGGCCCGTCGTAAAGAGGTACTTAACCGAAAATTCAAGGCACAAGACCACTATTATCTATGGATCTCAAAACGTAGAGTTTAGACTTATTGATTCAAGCGCGCCTGATTTAGAAGAGATTGTTTCAAAAAAACTTGCTGAAGAGGTCATGGACTTAGAGTCGGACCTTTGTAGGTCTTCGCACGGTATTGTAGCGGTAAGCGAGGCAGACGCTGAATATTATCGTACCTTTGGTAAACCTGTACTTGTTGCTACGAATGGCGTTTCTCCTAAACCAGCTCCGGGCGGCTTCGACTATTGGAGTAATGCACTGCGCCATTCTTCTTCTGCGTTGTTTGTCGGCTCGGCGCATCCGCCAAATGCGGAGGGCTTCATTACGATGCTGGGCACTGATCTGAGTTTCATGGCTCCTAATGAAAAAATTCTTGTTGTCGGGGGCGTATGCTCACTTTTATCTACCAATTTAGTAGTGCGGAGAAATCGCGGTTTAATTATGCCTCGACTTCACCTGTTGGGAAGTCAAGATGCCGGCGGTCTTGCAACGTTTTTCGTTTTATCAAAAGCAATCATACTTCCTATTGTCTCGGGCGGCGGGACAAATCTTAAAACCGCAGAGGCTCTATATAGCCGAAAGCCCATAATTGCAACGTCTAAAGCATTCAGGGGTTACGAAAGATTTGCTTCTTTTCCAAATGTTCATATCAGCGATGACCCAGATAAATTTCGTGATTTAATTCGGGATTGTCTTGCTTCAGATGCATCAACTCATTCAATCTCTGAAGCTCAAAGTATTGATCTTGATGAGTTACTGTGGTCTCGAACTCTTGCATTAGTTGGAAAGTGGACGAGACAAATCTCGTCTGAGATAAGTATTAATGGGGTAGGTATAGCTGCAAAAGCCAATTTCGAAGAAGGTTTTCAAAATAAGAAACGTAAGTTGCTTATTTCTCAAGGTCTATTGCTGAAGAATATGTTATATTCAGGTTGGCATGATTTTGAGGAGGAAGGGACATGGAGCAAGGACAGAATTGCGATAATAAAGATATCCAACCCATTTGTGAGCGATCATCTCAAGATTCGCATTTTTATTGATTTGCTTTCTAATAGGAGAGAGCAAACCGCTGTAGATATTTACACAGCTTCTGCGCACCACATTAGTAAGATTTGTCATAAAACTGAAACCAATATGACATTTGCTTTTGAGACGTCCGCTTCGGATTTTAATAGTGATGGACAAATTGAGCTGTATATACAAATACAAAAATTGGGAAAGCCTCGTCCTAGAGGCATAAAAAGCGACGAGAGATTTTTGGGCGTCAGATTAAAAAAGATTGCGATAGAAAACTACGATGATGATGCGATCGAGTCTAATCATGCCAATTTTATACGCAAGGTATTTAAATGTCGGCTCCGCGGTTTGTTTTGGCGAAAGACTAACCAGAACGGCGTCCGACCGAGGTGAGCCTCTTAAGTTTAGGCTCGGAGCTTGATGTGCTTCCCTGCTTGATTTCGCGGGCGAGCCGCCTGTCGTCAGCTTTATCCGTTGATCTGCGTAAACGTATTGTCGCTGCCGTAGGAGGAAAGCGCGTCGCGCCGTAAGGCGGCCAAGCGGTTCGGCGTGAGCTCGACAAGCGGGGTATCTATCCTGCGTGGACCGCGTTGGCGCTATTTCGTCTGCGGGATGAACGCCTCAACGGCGAGGTGTTCTACACCCTGAAGGAGGCCAGCGTCGTCATCGAGCAATGGCGGAAGCATCACAACAGCATCCGCCCGCACTCGTCGCTCGGCTACCACCCGCCTGCGCCGGGAGTCGTCATCTGGCCAACCGAACCGAGCAGCTCAACGCCGCTCGTAAGCCCCGCCATCGTCACGCGACCGACGATGCACTAACTTCGAACTTGGGCCACCGTATGAGGGCAGGCCACTGGCGCGGCGAACCTTCCTGTGATATATAATTGGTAATAGATGTGACAATATTTGTCAAATAAATCTATTCAAACGGAACAATTCTGAAACTATCAATTCGACGATTTTAGGGGGCTAGTTGAATGAAGTACTTAGTTGTTATGGGCGCAGCAAGAAGCGGGACTACGCTTATTCAGCAAATTTTGAATACTCATTCGAGCGTCGCATGCTTTCATGAATATGGAATGGAAAAGTTAGAAAATTACGTAGATGCCCTTTTTGCTGAGGAGCGAATCAGATCTGCCAAGTCAGAGTCTTTAGAAGAAAATAGGCGTATAGATCCGTGCGTAGAAATAAGTAGTTCTTCACAACAGGAGTATTGCCCGCAAGATGCATCGGGAGTAATCGAAGATAATTTATACCCTATTCCGCAGCGCAATCGTGATTTTCATAACATCGTAAAGGCGATTTATTCGGCGTGCTTCAAAAAAAACGACCTTCTTGTAGTTGGTGACAAGGTAACAAATATTATTGATAAAAAATATCTTGATAATTTAAGGCGAATATATGAAGGTATTGTAACGATATTTATCCTGCGCCATCCTTTTGATGTTGTTCGTTCTTCGATGGTCAGAGCAAAAAATGCTGCAATTGGAAAAGATATTTGGCACGTCCAAACAATCGATGAAGCAATAGAAGAGTGGGTTGAGAATTTGGAATTTGCGGCTTCCCAGAGAGAAAAAAGTGATGCGATATTTTTCAAATATGAGGATTTATATGTTAATTTTGATAAAGAAATGGAACGGCTTGCAGAAAAATTAGGAATAGAAAATAAATTCAAGAACATTGTCGTTCCTTTTGATCGTCCCGAAGGTGGTTTTGCGATGACGTCAATGCAAAGGCGATATATTACAGACCGGGTTGGTCCTCTTGCGGACATTTGGTCAAGTACAAATGTTGAAACTATCCTTAAAGATTACTCTGTTTTACCATTTAGAGTAAGCTCAGGAGATGTGATTAATATTAACAACGGTATGCTAAGTCGTGTGACTCGCGAAGGTTTTTGTGGGGCAGAAAATTGGGGTGTTTGGACTGACGGCGTCCACGCGCGTATCGTGTTAATCATTAAAGATGCCAGAGAGTCAGAAAATATATGGATGGATCTTTCCTACATCGGTTTTGTTGGCCCGATCGGAAATTTTGTTTTTGGTGTCAAGGTCAACGATAGCAAACTAGAAATTATTGAGAATTCTGCTGAGTATGCTACGAGCTATAGCGCCAATCTTGGCAGAATGTATGTAGTGAAAAATGGGCTAGTTGAAATTCTATTTTCAATTCCTCGACCTAAGAAGGCTTCATACGAACCATCTGGCGACACGAGAGCTATCGGTCTTGGCATTATATCGCTATGTGTAACTGTTATGTAGACGTCATAGTAGAAACGGTACATCAAACAAGCTAATTGATATAACAAACTATGCCGAATCGCTGAGCTTTGGATATTTGGTTCTACCGCGAGGTCGCACATTTGATTTCGACTTGATTCGGCCTAACCGGCTTGTTTTGGACCTGGGTGATTGGAAGAGCCAGCCAGGACCGAAGGAGCTAAACATGAAGCAAAGATCATAGGCGATTGCGGAGTAGGTAGTGCTGGATCTGCGCCAGATCAAGGTTCAGACGGCACAGGGCAAGAATTTGGCGCTCGCGTGTAACGATGGGAAGTTCTCTGAGCAGATTTATTATCGCTGGCGCAAGAAATATGGCAGCCTGCAGATCGACTAGGCTCGATGGCGTTGCGCCCGCGATAAAGCACGGGCAAAAAGCACGGCTTTCAGCACCGGTTGACCTTGGGCGGGATGTTGGGTGTGGCTCCGGCCGCCTCGATCTGTTGGCGGATGGGATCGCTGTTGTAGCCCTTGTCGGCCAGCACGACGCGGCAGGCGGGCAAACGTTCGAGCAGCAGCGCGCCGGACTTGCAGTCGGCGACCTGCCCACCGGTCAGCAGGAAGGCGAGCAGCCGGCAGGCGCGGTCGGTGAGGACGTGGATCTTGGTCGTGCGCCCGCCGCGCGAACAACGGCGGTGGAGTCGATCGGCACCTGGGAAGGCGGTCCGCCGGCCTGTGCCAGTGTCTCGAACAGCCCGACCCAGACCCCCTTGGCCGCCCAGGGCACGTAGCGGTTGTAGAACGTCTTCTTCGGCCCGTAGACGTCCCGCAGCGCGTCCGTCAAGCAGCCGCCGGATTTGAGCACGTGGACGATACCACCGATCACGCGCCGGTCGTCCACGCGCTCCTTAACCCGCGTGTAGGTGGACAGCTGCGGTGCGATCCGCGCAAACTGCTCGCCCGTCAGCCAGAACTGATCCATCGGCCCCTCCCGTGGGAGCCGTGAATCACACCTAAACCTACGCCGTCCGCACTAGGTGTATGGTCCCGGGATGAGGTGTGACGGGTCGATCCTGAAGCGCTCGGGCTCTTTCGTCCAGGCATTGAGGATGAACTCGGTAGGTGTGAGGCCTCTGAGGGTCTTGAGCCTGCGAGCGTGGTTGTAGGCATCGACGAACAGATGCAGGTGCGTTCGAAGCTGGTCATGGCTGTCGTAGTGATAGCGCTTGACCGTGGCGTCCTTGATCGTGCGGTTCATCCGTTCGACCTGTCCGTTGGTCCAAGGATGGTTCACCTTTGTCAGCCGATGCTCGATGTCGTGCTCGTCGCACACACGGTCGAAGATGTGCTGGCTGTCGTAGATATCCTGCCGGCGTGATGTGAACTGAACGCCGTTGTCTGTGAGCACGGTGTGGATGCGGTAAGGCACCGACTCGATGAAGTCGCGTAGGAACTGCGCCGCCTCCATCTTGCCGGCGCTCTCCACGAGCCGCACGAAGGAAAACTTGCTGGTGCGGTCGATGGCGACAAACAGCCTGAGCTTGCCCTCAGCCGTGCTGACCTCGGCGATGTCGATATGGACGTAGCCAATGGCGTAACTCGCAAAGCGCTGCTTCTTGGGCTTGTCGCCGTCAATCTCGGGCAGTCGACTGATACCGTTTCGCTCCAGGCAGCGATGCAGCGAGGATCGGGTTAGGTGCGGGATCGTCGGCTGCAAGCCGTAGAGGCAGTCGTCAAGCGGCAGAAGCGTGTGCCGACGGAATGCGACGATGATCGCTTCCTCCTCGACTGTGAGCACGGTGGAGCGCGGTTCCTTGGGTCCCATCCGGGCATCTGCCGTGCTCGTCCGTTTGCGCCATTTCTGCACCGTCGTTGGGCTGACGCCGTAGCGCTTGGCCAGCGCTCTTACGCTCTCTTCACGTAACTGGATCGCGCGACGGACCGTCTCCGTCGTGGTGGCGCTTCCATGAAGAACCTGGCCCATAGCGCATCCCTCGCAGCATGGTGCTCAATCGTATCACCACACCTCGGGATCAAACAGGCGGACCGCTCTTTCCGACCCCGATTCACCGAATCGCGGCGCCCTCGCCATTGACGACATCACCGGCCCATAATAGATGACGATCATCATTTTAATGGCGAGTTCGATCGGTGTCGAGGAAGCGGCGATGAATGTCGGTATGGTCATGTTGCTGACGAGCCTCGCTTTGGCGGCGTGCTCGCCGGCCGAGACGGCGGTGCCTGAGAAACCACCGCTCGTTCAGACCGTCGCGGTCGCCCCGGCCGAGGGGGCGGTCTCGCGCTACACCGGGGTCGTTCGGGCGCGCACGGAGAGCAATCTCGGCTTCCGCGTCGGCGGCAAGATCTTCGAGCGGCTCGTTGATCCGGGGGACCGCGTCCGCCTCGGGCAGCCGCTGATGCGCCTCGATCGAACCGATTTCGGGCTCGCGCTGAACGCCGCCAAGGCGTCCGTCGAGGCGGCCCGCGCGCAGATGATCAAGGCCAAGGCCGACGAAGCGCGCAGCCGCAAGCTCGTGGCCGACGGCTGGACTTCGATCCAGGCCTACGACCAGAACAAGGGCGCGGCCGATGCCGCCATCGCGCAGTTCGCCAATGCGGAGGCGCAGGCGAGCCAGATCGCCAACCAGGCGGGCTACGCCGAGCTCCAGGCCGATGCCGACGGCGTGGTGATGGAGGTGCCGACCGAGCCGGGACAGGTCGTCGCCGCCGGCCAGACCGTGGTGAAGCTCGCCCGCGACGGATCGCGGGAGGCGGAGGTGTTCCTGCCCGAGGGCAGCCGGCGCGCGGCGCAGGGGAACGCTTCGGCCACCCTCTACGCCGAGAGCGAGGCGACCTATCCGGCGCGCCTGCGCGAGCTGTCGGCGACGGCCGACCCCGCGACCCGCACCTACCGGGCGCGCTACATCCTGTCGGGCGGCGGCGAGGCTGCGCCGCTCGGGGCGACGGTCACCCTTCGGCTCGCCGACCACGACGTCCGGCGCGAGCCCGCGGTGGAGGTGCCGCTCGCGGCCCTGTTCGACCGGGGCGCCGGCACCGCGGTCTGGCGCTACGACGCCGAGACTGAAACGGTGCGGGAGCAGGCCGTGCGGGTCGCGCGCATGGGCGAGGAGCGCGCCGAGGTCGTCGCGGGCCTGAGCCCGGGCGATCGCATCGTGGCGCTCGGCGCCCACCTGCTCAAGCCCGGCGAGAAGGTGCGCCAGGCGGACGCGAACCTGACGGGGGCGAAGCGATGAGCGGCTTCAACCTCTCCGCGCTCGCCGTCCGCGAGCGGGCGGTCACGCTGTTCCTGCTGATCGCCGTGACGGTCGCCGGCATCTTCGCCTTCCAGAAGCTCGGCCGCGGCGAGGACCCGGCCTTCACCGTCAAGACCATGACGGTCTCGGCGGCGTGGCCGGGCGCCACCGCCGAGGAGATGCAGCGTCAGGTCGCCGACCCGCTCGAGAAGCGGCTGCAGGAGCTCGTCTACTACGACCGCGCCGAGACCACCGTGCGCCCGGGCCTGATGGTGACGAAGGTCTACCTCAAGGACAACATGCCCCCGGGGAAGGTGCAGTCGGAGTTTTACCAGGCGCGCAAGAAGTTGTCCGATCAGGCCTCCAGCCTGCCCCGCGGGGTGATGGGGCCGCTGTTCAACGACGAGTTCTCGGACGTCTACTTCGCGCTCTACGCGCTCCAGGCCAAGGGGCTGCCGCACCGCCAGCTCGTGCTCCAGGCCGAGGCCCTGCGCCAGCGCCTGCTGCGGCTGCCCGGCGTCGAGAAGATCAACATCCTCGGCGAGCAGGCGCAGAAGATCTTCGTCGAGATCTCGTACCAGCGCCTGGCCACGCTCGGGATCACCGGCCAGCAGCTGCTGGCGTCGCTCGCCAACCAGAACGACGTGACGCCGGCCGGCTTCGTCGAGACAGCGGGGCCGCGGGTCTACCTTCGCCTGGACGGCGCCATCGACGGGCTCGACGCGATCCGCGGCCTGCCGGTGGCGGCGGGCGACCGCAGCCTCAAGCTCGGCGACATCGCGGAGGTGAAGCGCGGCTACGAGGACCCCAGAGGCTTCGCGATCCACAACGACGGCGAGCCGGCCCTGATGCTCGGCCTGGTGATGAAGCCCGGCTTCAACGGCCTCAAGCTCGGCGAGGCGCTCAATGCCGAGGAGGTCGCGATCCATCACGACCTCGCCCTCGGAATCGGCTTCACCAAGATCACCGATCAGGCCAAGGTCATCGACGCGGCGATCCACGAGTTCATGGTCAAGTTCTTCACCGCGCTGTCGGTGGTGATCTTCGTGTCCCTGGTGGCGCTCGGCTTCCGCGTCGGCATCGTCGTGGCGCTGGCCGTGCCGTTGACCCTGTCGGCGGTGTTCGTGGTGATGATGCTGACGGGGCGCGACTTCGACCGCATTACCCTCGGCGCGCTAATCATTTCGCTCGGGCTGCTCGTCGACGACGCGATCATCGCCATCGAGATGATGGTGGTGCGCATGGAGGAAGGCGCCGACCGGATCGAGGCCGCGACCCATGCCTGGAGCGCCACCGCCGCACCGATGCTCACCGGCACGCTGGTGACCATCGCCGGGTTCCTGCCGGTGGGCTTCGCCGCCTCCACGGCCGGCGAATATGCCGGCAACATCTTCTGGGTGGTGGCGTTCTCGCTCGTCGTCTCCTGGATCGTGGCCGTGACCTTCACGCCCTATCTCGGCGTCAAGCTGCTGCCGAACATCGAGCCGGTCGCGGGCGGCCACGCGGCGATCTACGCGACGAAGAACTACCAGCGCCTGCGCCGGATCGTGCGCACCTCGGTCGATCACAAGTGGGCGGCAGCCGGCATCACCGTGGCGCTGTTCGTGGTCGCGGTCATCGGGATGGGCCGCGTCGAGAAGCAGTTCTTCCCGAACTCCGAGCGGCCCGAATTGATCGTCGAGGTCACGCTGCCGACCGGGTCGGCCTTCGCCACCACCGAGGCCACCGTGCAGCGCGTCGAGGCGGCGATGCGCGACCTGCCGGAGGCCAAGGAGATCACGAGCTATATCGGCCAGGGCATGCCGCGCTTCGTGCTGTCGTTCGATCCCGAGCTGCCGGACCCGGCCTTCGCGCAGATCGTGGTGCAGACCGCGGACGCTGAGGCCCGCGACGCCCTCCGGGCGAAGGTGCGCAAGCTCGTCGAGGACGGCCGCTTCCCCGAGGCGCGCGTG
Organism: Methylobacterium sp. WL6; assembly: GCF_008040095.1. Lineage (NCBI taxonomy): Bacteria > Pseudomonadati > Pseudomonadota > Alphaproteobacteria > Hyphomicrobiales > Methylobacteriaceae > Methylobacterium > Methylobacterium sp. WL6. The sequence goes on from NZ_VRVH01000064.1 coordinate 14,237, forward strand.
CGGGTGCTGCAGATCGTGTTCGGGCCGCCGATCCGATTCCCGGTCGCGTTCCGGGTGGTCGGCCCCGACCTCGACGTCATCCGCCGCATCGCGGCCGAGGTCGCCGAGGTCATGGCGGGCAATCCCGACATGCGGCTCGTCCATCTCGACTGGGGCGACCGGACGCCGGGCCTTCACCTCGTCCTCGACCAGGAACGCCTGCGCCTGATCGGCCTGACGCCGAAGGAGGCCGGACAGCAGCTGCAGAGCTACCTCAACGGCACGCCCGCCACTCAGGTCCGCGAGAACCTGCGCTCGGTCGACGTGCTGCTGCGCAGCCCCGGCCCGGAGCGACGCTCGCTCGGCGAGATCGGCGACCTGACGCTCGCGACGAAGGACGGCCGGCAGGTGCCGGTCTCGCAGGTCGCACGCCTGGAAAGCCGGAACGAGGATGCGGTGCTCAAGCGCTACAACCGCGAGAGCTACATCCGGGTGCAGAGCGACGTGCTCGACGGCAAGCAGCCGCCGGACGTCCATGCGCAGATCTTCCCGCTGCTGGATCCGATCCGGGCGAGGCTGCCGCCGGGCTACCGCATCGACACGGCCGGCGCCGTCGAGGAGAGCGCCAAGGCGATGTCGGCTTTGATCGCCGTGTTCCCGATCATGCTGATCGTCACGCTGACGGTGATCATGATCCAGGTGCGCTCGTTCACCACCATGTTCATGGTGTTCGCGACCGCGCCGCTCGGCCTCGTCGGCGCGGTGCCGACCCTGCTGATCTTCCACCAGCCCTTCGGCTTCAACGCGATCCTCGGATTGATCGCGCTGTCGGGCATCCTGATGCGCAACACGCTGATCCTGGTGGATCAGATCCATCACGATCGCGCCTCGGGCCTGTCGGATTACGAGGCCGTGGTGGAATCGACCGTGCGCCGCGCGCGGCCCGTGATCCTGACGGCGGCCGCAGCGATGCTCGCCTTCATCCCGCTCACCCACTCGGTGTTCTGGGGGGCGCTGGCCTACGTCCTGATCGGTGGCGTCGGCGTCGGCACCCTGCTGACGCTGCTGTTCCTGCCGGCCCTCTACGCCCTGTGGTTCCGCGTCGCCCGAACACCTGCGGATGCGCGGAGCCCCGCGGTCGTTTCCGGGCGAGACGGAGCGACTGCGACCACGGGCGTTGTTCCATCCTGAGGGCTGGTGCGGCTGGGCGCTCGCCGCCGCGCATGCGACGCGGCAAGTGCCCGATCGATCGACCAGCCCGAGCCCATGCCCCTGAACGGTCGAACGGGCGGCGCTTCGTGCTGGCGGCAACGGCCAGGCGGTGAAAGCGTCCGGCGACAGCGCGACCGTGGACTGATTTAGATGACGCGTCGCATCCACATCGGATGCGACGCGTTAGCGCATCGTCCGCCGGACCGCGCGGCGGCCGCTCGTGAAACGAGGAGACGAAGATGCCGAGGGTGTCTCAGGAGCAGGCGCGGCTGAACAGGCAGCGCGTCGTCGAGGTGGCGTCGGCGCTGTTCCGCCAGCGCGGCCTTCACGGCGTCGGGGTCGCCGACATCATGGGGGCGGCCGGCCTGACGCATGGCGGGTTCTATGGCCAATTCGCCAACAAGGACGCCCTGGCGGCCGAAGCCTTCGAGTGCGCGATCAAGGAGGAATACCGCGGCAACCTCGACAGCCTGGTCGGGAACTACCTGTCGCTCGGGCACGTCCAGGCGCCCGAGAAGGGGTGCCCGCTCGCGGCCCTGGCCAACGACGTCGCGCGGGAGCCCTCGGGTAGCCCGGTGCGCGCGCGGTTCACCCACGGGGTCGAACGCCTCGCCGCCATCCTTGCCGACCTGACGCCGAAGGCCTCGCGCGAGCGCCGCCGGCAGCGTTCGCTGGCGACGCTGTCGACCCTCGTCGGCGCCGTCGTCTTGGCTCGGGCCGTGGACGACGAGGCGCTGGCGAACGACCTGATCGACGCCGCGCGCGCTTCGGTGGCCGGCTGAAACCTGCTGATCAGGACGTCTTCGACGCGTCGCGATACAAATCGGCGTGGCGATCCCGCAGGGCGTTCTTCTGGACCTTGCCCATGGCGTTACGCGGCAAGTCGTCGGCGAAGAGAACCCGCTTCGGGCATTTGAACCGGGCGAGGCGCCCTTCGAGATGGGCGAGCACCGCCGCCTCGTCCGGAGCGTCCTTCGAACCCACCACGATGGCGGTGACGCCCTCGCCGAAATCGGCGTGCGGCAGGCCGATCACCGCCGATTCGACGACGCCCGGCATCGCGTCGATCTCGGCCTCGACCTCCTTCGGGTAGACGTTGAAGCCGCCGGTGATGATCAGGTCCTTGCCGCGGCCGACGATGTGGACGTAGCCGCGGGCGTCGACCTTGCCGAGATCGCCGGTGACGAAGAAGCCGTCGACCTTGAACTCGGCCGCGGTCTTCTCGGGCATGCGCCAGTAGCCCTTGAACACGTTCGGGCCCTTCACCTCGATCATCCCGACTTGCTCGGAGCCGAGCCGCGCGCCGGTGTCCGGGTCGATGACACGCAGGGCCACGCCGGGCAGCGGGAACCCGACGGTGCCGGCGATGCGCTCGCCCTCATAGGGGTTCGAGGTGCTCATGTTGGTCTCGGTCATGCCGTAGCGCTCGAGGATGGCGTGACCGGTGCGAGCCCGCCACGCGGCATGCGTCTCGGCCAGCAATGGGGCCGAGCCGGAGGTGAACAGCCGCATGTGCGCGGTCGCCGCCTGCGTCAGCCCCGAATCCTTGAGCAGGCGGGTGTAGAAGGTCGGGACGCCCATCATGCTGGTCGCCCGCGGCATCAGCTTGAGGATCAGCCCGGCGTCGAGGCGCGGCAGGAACAGCATGCTGCCCCCCGACGCCAGCACGGTGTTGATCGCGACGAACAGGCCATGGGTGTGGAACACCGGCAGGGCGTGGATCAGCACGTCGTCGGCGGTGAAGCGCCAGGCCTCGACCAGCGTGCGCGCGTTCGAGGCGAGGTTGTCGTGGCTGAGCATGGCGCCCTTCGAGCGCCCGGTGGTGCCGGAGGTGTAGAGGATCGCGGCGAGATCCTCCGGATCCCGCGGCACGTCGGAGCACTCCGAGCCCTGCGCGTCCGCGGCCTCGGCGGCGCTGCCCCGGCCGGCGGCATCGAGGGTGAGCACGCGGGTGGTCCCGGCGTCCCCGGCGACCGGCACCAGCGCCTCGCGCTTGGCCGGGTCGCAGACGAACAGGGCGGGCTCGGCGTCCCCGAGGAAGTAGGCGACCTCCGGGGCGGTGTAGGCCGTGTTGAGCGGCAGGAACACCGCGCCGGCGCGCACCGCGCCGAGATAGAGGAACACCACCTCGGCGCTCTTCTCCACCTGCACCGCGACCCGGTCGCCGGGGCGGACGCCCGCGGACACCAGCGCGTTCGCGTAGGCCCCGCTGCGCGCGAGCATGTCGGCGTAGCTGTAGCGGCGCCCGTCGGGCGTCTCGATGAAGGTGCTGGCCGCCGGATCCGCCGGCAGGGCCCCGCGGATCAACGCGAAGAGATGATTCGTCATGACACAACGCTCAGCGAAACGGATGATCGGCGGCGGTCCAACCGCCTCAGGCCTCGGCGAGCGCGACGGAACGCGGCGGAGGCAGGTTGGCGCGCAACTCGCGTGAGACCGCGCCGGACGCCGAGACCGTGCCGAGGTTGGCATAGGTCTCGTGGTTCTTCTCGATCGCCGACAGGTCGTAGAGGTAGTTGACCATCAGGCCATGGGATTGCCGCAACCCCTTGCCGGAGACGTCGCCGAGGAAGTTGATCCGCTCGAGGCGCGCGCCGTTGCCGAGATGGAAGCGCGCCACCGGGTCGAGCGGGCGGCCCCGCTCGTTCTTCGCGCGGAGGAAGTAGGCGGCCGCCGCCGGCAGCAGCGCCTTGCGCACGGCATCGGACTTCGCCTTGTCGGTCGCCCAATCGGGCTCGTCGAGCAGGCGAAGCGCCTCGACGTCGTCGCGGGTCAGGCCCTGCGGCGCTTCCGCCCGGCGCTCGCGATCGAGCCAGCGCGCGAAACCCGGAACCGGCGAGAGCGTGACGAAGGTCTTCAGGGTCGGGATCTCGCGTGCGAGGTCCTCGACCACCTGCTTGATCAGGAAGTTGCCGAAGGTGACGCCGGCCAGGCCCTTCTGGCAGTTCGAGATCGAGTAAAAGATCGCGGTCGTGGCGGATTTCAGCGGAAGCGGATCGCGCGCCTGCGACAGGATCGGCGCGATCGCCGGCGCGATCGCGCTGGTCAACGCGACCTCGACGAAGATCAGCGGCTCGTCGACGAGTGCCGGGTGGAAGAACGCGAAGCAGCGCCGGTCCGCCGGCTCGATCCGGCGGCGAAGGTCGTCCCAGCCGGCGATCTCGTGGACTGCCTCGTAGCGGATGATTTTCTCGAGGATGTGAGCCGGCGTCGTCCAGTCGATGTGGCGCAGCACCAGGAAGCCGCGGTTGAACCACGAGGCGAACAGGTGCTCGAAGTCCGAATCGAGGCTGTCGGCGGCGTCGATCAGGTTGGGCTCGCCCTCGTCGCGCAGGATGCGGCGCAGGTCGAACAGGTCCTCGCGCATCCGGACCAGGCTCAGCGTGCCGTCGCGGGCAAGGTTGAGGCGGCGGATCAGTTCCTGGGAGCGCGGCTCAGCCGCCTCGTGCAGGTGCCCGAGGCGTGCCCGCGTCGGGTCCGAGCGATAGGCCTGGATCGCGGCGTCGACCGCGTCGTGGTCGGCATCGAACTCGACGGCGATCAGGCGCAGGAAGGCGTGGCGCTCGTCGGTGCCGAGCGTCGCATAGCGGTCGAGGATCAGCCGCGCGAGGGCGACGCCCGATGCCTCGCCGCGGCGCGAGATCAGGTCGTCGCAGAGCTTGACCAGCTCGGCGGCGTTGGCCCGTGCGGCGAGATCGCCGCGGCCGAAGCTGATGAGGTCGCGACCGCGGTCGCTGATGGTCTGAAGGAGATCGCCGAAGAAAGAGATCGCCGCCATGGATCGCCGTCCGCGTCTCGCCTCGAAACCGGCCGCCGCGGAGGCTCCGGTCGTCCCGCACGGCGATGCCGGCGGCCCCACCGTTTACGGTGTGACCGCGCGCAGGGCCAGACCCCCCGTGAGGCCGCGAAGGCCGAAGCGGAACTCCGGGACGTCGTGGCCGGCTCCGCCGTGAAGGGCGCTCAGCGGCGCTCGTCGCCGGCCTGGGCCACGACGGCGCTGTCGGCGCGCTCGCGCCAATCGCCGAGGCCGTATTGCCGGGCGAACTTCAGCTCGGCCGCCCGCCGCGCGCGATCGGGGTCGCGGGCACGCTGGATCTCGACGGATCCGATGGTGAACGGAAGGCCGAAGATCTGCTTCTCGAAATCCACCCGATAATTCGGCATGCAACCCTCTCTCGTCGTGTCGGTCACGCTCCGCCGCACGAATCGGTGCCACCAATCCTATGAACGGCATCAGAACCTGAATCGCCGCGATCGCCAAATCGATTGCCAGCAATCGACCCGCGCGTGGAACATCGCCCGTGGACGAAACATATGCAGGCGCAGCGGAATCGAAACCGGGTGCGCCACTCCTACGCGGCCGTGCCCTGCGCGCGCCGCCGTTGTCACCCGCCCGGTCGGCGCCTAGGCCGACCGCGATCCCTCGCAACCAGAGATACGAGTCTCATGCTCACAGAGCCGAACCGCTCGCGCGCCACGGAGCCCCGCTCGTGAGCGACATCCCCGTGCCGCATCCCGACCTGAGCACGAAGGCGCGGCTCGGGCTGACGCTGATCGCGGGCGGGGCGGTGGCCAACATCTACTACAACCAGCCGCTGCTCGGGCTGCTGGTGGCCGATTTCGGGCCGCGCGCCGCCTTGTGGGTGCCGACCGGCTGCCTCGTCGGCTACGGCCTCGGCATCGTCGGGCTGGTGCCGCTGGGGGATGCCTGGCCGCGGCGCCAGCTGATCATCGCGCAGCTTCTCGCGCTGAGCCTGGTGCTCGTCGTCGCCGCGCTCAGCCCGAACCTGCCGATCCTGGCGCTCGCCAGCCTCCTGATCGGCTTCCTGTCCTCGGCGGCGCAGCAGGCGGTGCCGTTCGCGGCCGAGCTGGCGCCGGACGCCACCCGCGGCCGCATCGTCGGGCAGGTGATGACCGGGTTGCTTTCCGGCATCCTGCTCGCGCGGACCGTCAGCGGCTTCGTCGGCGCGCATCTCGGATGGCGGGCGGTGTTCTTCGCCGCCGCCGTGGTCTCGCTCGCGATGGCTGCGGTCGCGGCCGCGACCCTGCCCCGGACCTCGGCGAAGCGCCTGCGCTACCGGGCGCTGATGCTGTCGATCCTGCACCTTGCCAAGACCCAGCCCGTGCTGCGCAACGCCAGCCTGTCGCAGGCGCTGCTGTTTGCCGCGTTCAACGCGTTCTGGGTCACCCTCGCCCTGCTGGTGGAGGCCGAGCCGTTCAACCTGACCGCGGCCGGCGCCGGGCTGTTCGGCGTGATCGGCGTCTGCGGCGCGCTCGTCGCGCCGGTCTCGGGCCGCTTCACCGATCTGCGCGGCGCGCGACCGGTGGTCGTGGGCGGAAGCCTGCTCGTCGTGGCGGCGTTCGCGGTGCTCTGGGCCGGCGGCAAGTGGTCGCTCGCCGCCGTCGCCGTCGGCGTGCTGCTGATCGACATCGGCATGAACGGCGCGCTGATCGCCAACCAGACCCGCGCCTATGCCCTCGTCCCGGGCGCGCGCGGACGGATCAACACCGTGCTGTTCACGGCGATGTTCGTCTTCGGAGCGATCGGCGCCTATGCCGGATCGCAGGCCTTCCTGCTCGCCGGCTGGGGCGGGGTCTGCGCGGTCGGCATCGCCTTCGCCGTCGCCGCCCTGCTCGTCGCCGTGCTCGACCGGCGCCCGACGATCATCTGAGGATCCGCGACAGGCGGCACCAGGCGTTCCTGTCGGCGGGCAGCCCGAAGCGCAGGCGCGCCGGCGCCTCGGCGAAGCGCCGGACGTGGATTCCGGCCGTCCCGAGCTGCCGGAACAGGCCCGGCGCATCGGCAAAATCGGCCGTGCGGAACAGGACGGTTCCGCCGACCGGCGTCCCGCCGGCCCGGGCGATCATGCGGTCGAGGCGCCCCGCATCGGCGG
>NZ_VRVH01000650.1:0-678 GCF_008040095.1 Methylobacterium sp. WL6
CCCCCCCCCCCCCCCCCCCGGCGGCCCCCCCCCCGCCCCGCGCCGGCCCTCCCCCCCCCCGGGCCCCCGCCCCCCCCCCCCGGCCCCGCGCCCGCCGCGGCCGCGCCCCCCCCGCAGCCGGTGCAGACCGAGGCGATCGCGATGTTCGCGCGGACGGTGCTGCGCTCCCACACCGCCTCGCGCGCCGCCCGCGCCGCCGCGATCTCCGGATCGACCCCGCCGGAGCCGATCGCGGGCGGAGGCGCATCCGAGGGGCGGATGCGCAGGAAGAGCGGTTCCTGCGCCGAGGCGGGCCCGATCGCAAGGGGACCGATCGCAAGGGGCCCGATCATAAGGGGCAGGCTCACGAGGGCGAGCGCCGGGGCGAGCCACAGGACGGGCCGCGAATCGGACCAGCAGGTCATGCCTTCGAGACCTCCCCTAGGCCGGTCGCGTCCGACGCTCCATCGAAGCGCCAGGGTTAACGTCGGCTTAACGGTTGCGGTGCCGGACAGATCCCGTCCCGGGGCGGCGGCTGTGCGGCGGGGATGCGGCGTCGGCGCATTAACCTTTCGTTAACTGTCCGGCGCTCAGCCTGGAGCAGGATTCGGAGGGCTGTTGCATGGCGATCCTCGGGTTTGTCGAATGGCTCGGCCAGGGCGTCGCCGCGGCGCTCGCCGGATGCGCGGCGATCGGCGT
>NZ_VRVH01000651.1:0-677 GCF_008040095.1 Methylobacterium sp. WL6
GCCTCGGCGGGCGGCTCGACGCCGGACGGCGGCGCAGCGGGCGAGGAGGGCGCGGCGGATTTCGGCTCGGCGGGCGGTCTTGCCGAGACCGGCGGTTCGGCCTCGACCGGCGGCTCGATCTCCGCCGGCGAGGGTGTCGTCGCGTCCGGTGCCCGGGCGCCCGCGAGGCAGCGGTCGAGCGCCGCGATGGCGTCGGCCGGCATCGCGACGTCCGGGTCGGCCTTCATCCCGGCGACGTAGGCTTCGATGCGGTCGAGGGCGAGATGGGTCGCGTTCCTGGCCTCGCGATCGAGGGCGGCGCCGGCCGAGACCTTTTCGAACAGGCTCTCCAGGCGATGCGCCACCGCCTCGACCGGCGGCAGGTCGACGGCCCGGGAGGCGCCCTTGAGGCTGTGGGCCCGGCGGAAGATGTCGTTCCAGTCGGGCGCGCGGCCGGTGCCGTCGGCTCCCAGAGCCGCGCGGATCGCATCGATGTGCTCGCGGTGCTCGACCTCGAAGGCCGCGAGCAGCAGCTGGCGGATGTCGGTCACCGCGTCCGCCCGCCGGTCAATGCCGGTAGCGTTCGGCAAGGGCCATGAGGGCTCCTGCGAGCTCGGTGAGGTTGGCCGAGGCCGCCTCGACCTCGCGGGTGCCGGCGGCGGTCTGCTGGCTCGCTTGGCGGATGTTCTGCAGGGCGC
>NZ_VRVH01000652.1:0-676 GCF_008040095.1 Methylobacterium sp. WL6
CTTCGCGATGCAGGCGTCGGCGTGGGCGTAGCGCCCGTCCGGCCCGAGCACGACGCCGGCGCCGTCGTGCGACTGCACCGTGAAGGCGACGCGCCCGCCCGGGCGCAGCACCCGCGCGATCCCGGCGAGCACGCCCTCGAGCGCGCCGACGTAGATGAAGACGTCGGCCGCGACGCAGAGGTCGGCGGAGGCCGCCGGCGCCTCGGCCAGGAACCCGTCGATCCCCGCCTCGACGAGACGGGCATAGATGCCCTTCCGCCGGGCGAGCGCCAGCATCGCCGGCGCGAGGTCGACGCCGGTGAGCCGTTCGACGCGGGGGCCGAGCGCGGCGCCCATCAGGCCGGTGCCGCAGCCAAGATCGATCGCGTCGCGGTATCGCCGGGGGCCGTCCGCATCGAGTGCCGCGCAGAGCAGCGCCGGGCCGCAATAGCCCAGACCCTCGACGAGGTGGCGCTCGAAGCGTCCGGCATAGCCGTCGAACAGCGCGCGCAGATAGGCCGGCGACAGGACCGGCAGCGCCGCGTCGCCACCGAGGCGCGCGAGGTGGACGAGCATGCCGAGCGTGTCCTCGGGGTCGAGGTCGCGGGCGGTCTCGTAGGCGCGCAACGCCGCCTGGAACAGGCCCGGCTCGGCGGTGCCGGCCGCGGCCCCGGCGGCGTAGCGCGCCTCGCGGGCC
>NZ_VRVH01000653.1:0-669 GCF_008040095.1 Methylobacterium sp. WL6
GCCGCCATGGACCGCGCCGGCTGGCGCCGGGCCACGGTGGCCGCCTTCGAGCGCCCGGTGCTCGACCGGCGCCCGAGCCACGACGCCTTCCTCGCCGGCCACCCGCACAGGGCCCGCCTGAAGGACCTGCGCCGCCGCGCCAAACGCTTGAGCGAGGCCGGCGCGGTGACGTTCGAGACGGCGACCTCCGGCCCGGGCCTGGAGCGGGCGATCGCCGCCTTCCTCGCGCTGGAGCGCGCGGGCTGGAAGGGCGCGGCCGGCTCGGCGATGGCCTGTCGCCCGGAGCACGCGGCCTTCGCACGTGCGCTGTTCGGGCCGACGCACGGGCCCGTCGGGGCGCGCGCCGACATCCTGGCCGTCGACGGCGGGCCGGTCGCGATCAGCCTCGCGCTCACCGGCGGCGGCACCGCGACGCTGCTGAAGACCGCCTACGATGAGGACCGGCGCGCCTGCGCCCCGGGCCTGCTGCTCGAAGCCGAGATCGTGCGCGCCTGCCACGAGACCGCCTTCGCCGACCGGCTCGATTCGGCCACGCTCGCGGGCTCGGCCCTGGAAAGCCTGTATCGCGAGCGCGAGCGCGTCGCCGAGATCATCGCGATGCCGCCGGGCCGCGACGCGCTCTCGCTGGAGCGGCGCGTCCGCCTCGCCCGCTTCGAGCACCGCGCCCGC
>NZ_VRVH01000654.1:0-663 GCF_008040095.1 Methylobacterium sp. WL6
GCCTCCGACGGGCTCGGGCGCTACCTGCGCCGGCTCGGCCTCGACGGGCCGCCGACGGCGCTGCTCGACGGGCGGCCGGTCGAGGTCTCGGCCGAGGTCTCGGCGGCCGGCACCGCGTTCTCCCTGCGCAACCTCCGGCTCGCGCTGGGCGAGGCGCAGGTCACCGGAAACGCCCGCTACACCCCGGCCGAGGGCCGGACCCGCGGCCGGTTCGACGCGCAGATCCGCGCCCGCGGCCTCGACGTCGCCGGCCTGCCGCCCCTCGGCAACGCGCTCGCGGGGCTGCACGGGCACGACCTCGGCCTGACCATCGAGGCGCGCGACCTGCGCTACGGCGCGACCGGCACCGGGAACGGCACGCTCTCGGCCAGCATCCAGTCGGACGGCGCCGCCCTCGTCGTCGACAGCCTCGACGTGACGGACCTGGCCGGCGCCAACGCCAAGCTGTCCGGACGGATCGGCGCCGACGGCACGGGGCGCGTCGCCGGCCGGCTCTCGGCCCCGGTGGCGGCGCCGCTGCTCGCCCTGGTCGACCGGGTCTGGATCGCGGAGACGCGCCTGATCCCGGCCTTCTTGCGCGCCGGCGCGCTCGACCTCGCCGTCACGCTGGAGCGCGACGCGGGCGACGCCGACGCGCTGCGGCTCGCCGCCACGGGCCAGGCC
>NZ_VRVH01000655.1:0-656 GCF_008040095.1 Methylobacterium sp. WL6
ACGGTCGGCGCGCTTCCCGGAGCCGGCGCCAACGGCTAGACGACACGCCATGACAGCCTCGGCTTCCGCATCCGGGGGCGTCGTGGCCGATGTTCCGGTGGCCGGTGGTTTCGTGGCCGAGGCTGTCATGGCGTGTCGTCTAGCCGTTGGCGCCGGCTCCGGGAAGCGCGCCGACCGTGGCGCCGCGGCGCAGCACCCGACTCGATTCGGAGACGATCACCGGCCGGCCGCCGGCGAAGCTCACCTCGAGCACCAGCTCGGCGACCCCTTGCGAGCGCGCGCCGCGGGCCGGGTTGCCGGCCCGGAAGTCGACGAGGGTGCGCACGACGCAGCTCTGCAGCGCCGCATTGCAGGCGGTGCGGGTGTCGTGCGGCTCGTAGCGCCGCTCGGGCCAGCGCTGCGCGAAGCGGCGCTTCTCGGCGAGCAGGGCCGCGAACGTCGTCATCCGCCCGTGGAAGCGCAGGCGCTCGCCGTAGAAGCGCGACGCGCCCGAGACCATGGCGCCGTTCGATCCGGAGAAGGAGGCGAGGTAATCCTCGGCCAGGCCCTGGGCCTGCCCTGCCCAGTCGGCGAAGCGCGGGTCGGCCGCCGCCTCGCGCGCGCCGGAGGGAATCCGCGGCGCGACGGTCAGCGCGTCGGCGGCCGGCGTGTCGGAG
>NZ_VRVH01000656.1:0-656 GCF_008040095.1 Methylobacterium sp. WL6
CACCTGGCCCCGGGCGGCCGGGTGCTCGTCCTGTGCGGCCCCGGCAACAACGGCGGCGACGGGTTCGTCGCGGCCCGCCTGCTCGCCGAGGCCGGGCACGGCGTCGATCTCGCCCTGCTCGGCCCCCGCGACGCCCTCTCGGGCGATGCGGCCGAGGCCGCGGCGGCGTGGAGCGGGACGGTGCTGGGCTTGGCGGAGGCCGAGCCGTCGCGCGCCGACCTCGTCGTCGATGCGCTGTTCGGCGCCGGCCTGTCGCGCGACCTCGAAGGGCCGGCCCGCCATGCGCTCGAGCGGGTCGCGGCGTCCGGGCGCCCGGTGCTGGCGGTCGACGTGCCCAGCGGGGTCGACGGCGATACCGGCGCCGTCCGCGGCTTCGCGCTCCGGGCGGTCGAGACCGTCACGTTCGTCGCGGAGAAGCCCGGCCACCGGCTGCAGCCCGGCCGCGGCCTGTGCGGCCGGCTGCACGTCGCCGGGATCGGCACCGGCCCGGCGGCGTTCGCGGCCGGACTCGCGGTCGGCGCCCCGGCGTTCCGCAACGGACCGGAGGTCTGGGGCGCGCGCCTGCCGCGGCTCGCCGATGCGAGCCACAAGTACACCCGCGGCCACGCCCTCGTGCTGTCGGGGCCGGCCACCCGCACCGGCGCGGCGCGGCTGGC
>NZ_VRVH01000657.1:0-649 GCF_008040095.1 Methylobacterium sp. WL6
GACCGCCCGTCACCGACACGGCCTCGATCATCTCCGAGCGAACCGCGTCCGCCACCGCCCGGAGATCGCTCTCCGGAAGCAACCGCAACGCGGACGTCTCGGACAAACCGTCCAAAATCGAGGGGGCGTTTTCTTGAGGTGTCAATGAACCACTCGCTCGCTTATGACGTCCGGCCCGAAAGGCATCCGTGGCAGGCCGCGTCGATCCGAGGCGACCGGCACGCGGTCCGCCTCTCGTGTGACGACGGGGTCGTTCCGACCACGCCTCGACCGAATTCGCCGTCGCCCGCTCGCGGGAACGTTGGTACGGCCGCTGTCATGATAGTGCCAATTACGGACCTTGTGGGATCCGATCAATGTTTCATCCCTCCCTTTTCCCGGTTTCGTGCCTTCGCTGCCACATGAGGCCCGCGTCGCTCCGCATTGTGCTGCCCGGAATCCTGACCATTCTCACCATCGTCTTCAGCACCGGAGCCGAGGCCGATCCCCGCCCGGTCGACGGGGACTTCACGTTCGCGTGTGCCTATCTCGGGGATTGCCCGCCGCGGACCGTGCCGGGTGGGCCCGACCGCGACGTGCGCCCGTTCGAGGGGACGCTCGGGCGGCCGTGCGCGTGGCGCGAGCGCCCGACGCCGTCGGGCCCGCGAAG
>NZ_VRVH01000658.1:0-649 GCF_008040095.1 Methylobacterium sp. WL6
GCGGGTGATCCGCGCCGCGATCTCGGCGGGCTTGCGCTCGTCGAGCAGGATCGCGACGACCACGATGTCGGGCTGGCGGATTAGGCAGCGGGCGAGGTCGATCGCGATCCGGGTCTCGACCGGGATCGCGCCCTCGCCGAGCACCGAGCCGGTGCCCGCGTTTCCGGGCTCGACCCGGCTGTCGAGGCCGAGCCGATAGACCGAGGCTTCCAGGCCCTCCTCGGTCAGCACACGCCGGACGATCGCCCGCACCCGCGGCTCCGCCCCGGCCTCTCCGAGGCTGACGCGGCCGAACAGCAGGTTCTCCTCGACGCTGGCCGCCGGATTGATCCGCGTGGGATCGTGGAACTCGACCGCGGCGGCGAGGTGAGCCGGCAGCATCCGCGCGAAGGAGCGGCGGGCGGCGACGAGCCGCTCCTCGAACGCGGCGTCGATCAGCCCGAAGCGGTGGCGGGTTTCGCTGTAGCGCAGCGCCAACCCGATGAGTCGCTCGCGGTCGCGCTGGCCCGCCGGGCCGCGACGCAGCGCGACCGCATTCGGCTGGCGCACCACCAGATCCTCGAAGTAGCCGCGCTCGTCGGCCGGGAAGAGGGAGAACGCGTCGAACAGCGGGTGGTCGTTGGGAAGATCGGCGAAGATCTCGACGGTG
>NZ_VRVH01000659.1:0-639 GCF_008040095.1 Methylobacterium sp. WL6
GCCTCGCCCCGGCCGCGCCCGCCGCGACGGGCGGCGCCTGAATGGACATCCTCGTTCTCGGCGGCGCCGGGCAGGTCGGCACCGAGCTGCAGGCCTACGCCTGGCCGGACGGCGTCCGGGTCCACGCGCCCGACCGCGCCGCCCTCGACATCACCGATGCGGAGGCGGTGGCGGCTCGGATGGCGGAGCGCCCCTGGGGCGCGGTGATCAACACGGCCGCCTACACCGCGGTCGACAGGGCCGAGGCCGAGCCGGTGGCCGCCTGGCGCCTCAACGCGCTGGCGCCGGCGATCCTGGCCGCCGAGACCGCGCGCCACGCCGTCCCGCTGGTGCAGGTCTCGACCGACTACGTCTTCGACGGCACGCGCGACGGCGCCTACCGGCCCGACGACCCGATCGCGCCGCGCAGCGTCTACGGCGCGAGCAAGGCCGGGGGCGAGCTGGCGGTGCGGGCCGGCAACCCGCGCCACGCGATCCTGCGCACCGCCTGGGTGGTGAGCCCGCACCGGGGCAACTTCGTCAAGACGATGCTGCGGCTGTCCGCCGAGCGCGACCGGCTCACCGTGGTCGACGACCAGCACGGCTGCCCGACCTCGGCGGCCGACCTCGCCGCGGCGCTGGCCGCCGTCGCCCTGCGGA
>NZ_VRVH01000065.1:0-21222 GCF_008040095.1 Methylobacterium sp. WL6
GGGCGCGGCAGCGCCCCGCCCGGCACCCCTTCCGAGGCCGCCGTCGCGGAGATCGCGCCGACGCGCGCGCTCCGGGGCCTGAGCGGCCTCGACATCCGAATCTGAGGAGGCCCCCACGATGACCAGCGGCATTTCCAGCCTGACCAGTGCGGCCTCTTCGAGCAGCACGGGCAAGACCGCCGACAGCGCGACGCTGGCGAGCAACTTCACGCAGTTCCTGACCCTGCTGACGACGCAGCTCAAGAACCAGAACCCGCTCGACCCGATGGACACCAACCAGTTCACGCAGCAGCTGGTGCAGTTCGCGCAGGTGGAGCAGCAGCTCAAGGGCAACGACCGCCTCGACAGCATCCTGGCGAGCAGCAAGGCGGCGAGCTCGGCCTCGGCCACGAGCTACATCGGTAAGACCATCACCACCGACGGCACCACGGCCGACCTCAAGGACGGCTCCGCGACCTGGAGCCTGACGCCGGCGCGCGCGGCGACCAAGGCGGTGGTGACGATCTCCGATTCCAACGGCAACGTCGTCGGCACCCAGACGACGTCGCTCGCCGCCGGCCCCCAGACCTTCTCGTGGAACGGCAAGAACTCGTCCGGGCTCGCCTCGGCGGCGGGCACCTACTCGATCAAGATCTCGGCCACCGATGCGACCGGCGCCGCCGTCTCGGTCGCGACCGAGACGACCGGCACCGTGGACGAGGTCGACCTCAGCGGGGCCAACCCGGTCCTGGTCATCGGCACCTCGCGCGTGCCGCTCTCCAGCGTCACCGGGATCGGGTTGTCCACAACCTCGGGATAACGAATCACTTCCGAGTGATCCGCTTCAACATGTTTTAAGCCCGCGCAAGTAGGTTGATGGCTCGACAGGTCAGTCGAGTTGTAGAGCGTATCATGACCGAACCGCACCGCCCGAGAGTGAAATACGTGATCGGGCCCGATGGAAGTCCCCTGACGATCGCCGACCTGCCGCCCACGAGCACCCGTCGATGGGTGATCCGCCGGAAGGCCGAAGTGGTGGCCGCCGTCCGCGGCGGTCTCCTGAGCCTGGAAGAGGCTTGCCAGCGCTACACCCTCACCACCGAGGAGTTCCTGAGCTGGCAGTTCTCGATCGACCAGCACGGCCTTGCCGGCCTGCGCACCACGCGCATCCAGCATTACCGCCACTGACTCGACCCCGTGCCCCGGCCGGCGCGGTGCAGCCCGCGCGGTCGCCGCCGGTTTCACGCGAAGCCGCATCCGCCTCCCGCGGATGCGGCTTCGCTGCTTGGAGGGCCTCGGCGATGGAGGGGCGGCGGCCATTCGTTAACCGCCCGCTAACCACGGCCTGGGCAAATTCTGCCGGGCGGGGCCGATCGCGGCGCCCGCCTGGGGTGGGCGCGTAACAGCCGTGAAGCCGGTTCTCGATCTCGTCACCAAGCTCGGACCGGCGCGCCTCGCCGCGATGGCGGCGGTGACGCTGACCCTCATCGGCTTCTTCGCCTTCGTGATCCTGCGGGTCTCGCGCCCCGACATGGGCGTGCTGTTCGCCGACCTGTCGGCCCAGGATGCGGCCGCCGTGGTGCGCGACCTCGATGCCCGCGGCATCCGCTACGAGACCCGGGGCGACACCGGCCAGACCGTGATGGCGCCGCGCGCCGACCTGCCCCGCCTGCGCATGGACCTCGCCGGCAAGGGCCTGCCGAGCCAGGCCGGCGTCGGCTACGAGATCTTCGACAAGGGCGACGCGTTCTCGTCGACCAACTTCGTCCAGAACGTGAACCACCTGCGCGCGCTCGAAGGCGAGCTGTCGCGCTCGATCCGGGCGATCGGCCGGGTCCAGGCCGCCCGCGTCCACCTCGTCCTGCCCGAGCGCCGCCTGTTCGAGCGCGACCGCGAGCTGCCGAGCGCCGCCATCGTCCTGAAGCTGATGGGCGACCTCGATGCCGGCCAGGTCCGCGCGATCCGGCACCTGGCCGCCTCCGCGGTCGAGGGCCTGAAGCCCGAGCGCGTCTCGATCGTCGACGAGCGCGGCCGGCTCCTGGCCGACGGCGCCCGCGGCGAGCAGGGCGAGGCCGGCGCCTTCGAGGAGAAGCAGACCGGACTCGAGCGCCGCTTGCGCTCGCAGATCGAGGAGATCGTCGCCGGCATCGTCGGGCCGGGCCGTGCCCGCGTCCAGGTCTCGGCCGAGCTCGACATGAACCGCGTCGAGAGCCGCTCGGAGACCTTCGACCCCGAGAGCCGCGTGGTACGCTCGAGCCAGACCCGCACCGAGGCCTCGCAGACCGCCAACAACGAGGGCTCGGTCAGCGTCGGCAACGAGCTGCCCGGCGCGGCCCAAGACAAGGCGCCCGCGCCGAAGGATTCCTCGAACAAGAACGAGGAGACCACGAACTACGAGATCTCCAAGGTCACGCGGACCGAGGTGGTCGAGGGCGGCCGGGTGAAGCGCCTCTCGGTGGCGGTATTGGTCGACGGCGCCTACGCGCCCGGCCCCGACGGCAAGGTCGCCTACCAGCCCCGGCCGGCGGCCGAGATCGAGCGGATCGCGGCCCTGGTGCGCAGCACCGTCGGCTTCGACAAGGCGCGCGGCGACCAGATCGAAGTGGTGAACCTGCGCTTCGCCGAGGCGCCGACCCCGGCCGACTTCGTCGAGCCGACGCTGATCCAGTCGCTGCTCAGCCCGACCAAGGAAGACGTGATGCGGTTCGTCGAGCTCGGCGTGCTCGCCTTGCTCACCCTGATCGTGCTGCTCGTCGTCGTGCGTCCGCTGCTGCGCCGCGTGCTCGCCTCCGACCCGGCGGCGACGCCGCTGCTCGGTGCGGCGGGCGCGGCGGGCGGGGTGGACATCGAAGCCGGCGGCACGATCCTGGTGCCGCGGGAGAACCAGACCGCCCGGCTGATGGAATTCGCCAAGATCAACGGGCAGATCCAGGCCGACACCGTGCAGCGGGTGGTCGACATGGTCCGCGCCAGCCCGTCCGAGACGGTCGAGGTCCTGCGCAACTGGATCCAGGAAACGCCGTAGCCGGCACGATGCGAACGACGACCGAGTGGCTTTGAGGAGGGGACGGGACGATGGCGGCGGGTGCGGGACTGGGTGAGAGCTTGCAGGACCTCGGGGGATCGGCGTTCGCGTCGATGCCGGGGCCGCAACGTGCCGCCGCGCTGCTGCTGCTCCTCGGCGAGGCCGAGGGGGCGCCGATCTGGCAGCGCCTGGAGGAGGACGAGATCAAGACGGTCTCGCACGCGATGGTCCAGCTCGGATCGCTGGAAGCCGAGACGGTCGAGAAGCTGATCATCGACTTCGTCTCGCGGCTGTCGACCGGCGGGGGCATCACCTCGAACTTCGAGCGCACGGAGTCGCTGCTGCTGAAGATCTTCCCCACCGAGCAGGTCTCGATGATCATGGCCGAGATCAAGGGCGCCTCGGGCAAGCGGGTCTGGGCCTCGATCGCCCAGGTCGATCCCGAGATCCTCGCCGCCTTCCTGCGCAACGAGTACCCGCAGACCGTCGCCGTGGTGCTGTCGAAGGTGCGCTCCGACTACGCGGCCAAGGTGCTCACCCTGCTGCCGGAGGAATTCGCCATCGACGTGCTCAACCGGATGCTGCGGATGGAGACCGTGCAGAAGGAGGCGCTCCGCCACATCGAGGAGACGTTGCGCGTCGAGTTCGTCGCCACCATCGCGCAATCCGCCCGCCGCGACGCGCACGAGATGATGGCCGACGTCTTCAACGCCTTCGACCGCCAGACCGAGGGCCGGTTCCTGGCCGCCCTCGACCAGGGCAACCGCGGCTCGGCCAAGCGCATCCGCGAGCTGATGTTCACCTTCGAGGACCTGCTCAAGCTCGATCCCGGCAGCGTGCAGACGCTGATGCGCTCGGTCGACAACGAGACCTTGTGCCGGGCGCTGAAGGGCGCCGACGAGCGCGTGCGCGGCTTCTTCCTGGCGCAGATGTCGACCCGCGCCGCCAAGAACCTCACCGACGAGATGGGCTCGATCGGCCCGATCCGCCTCAAGGAGGTGGACGAGGCCCAGGCCAAGATGACCGAGCTCGCCAAGGACCTCGCCGACAAGGGCGAGATCATGATCGCCAAGAACAGCGCCGAGGAGGAGCTGGTCTATTGAACGCCAAGCCCGCTCCGGCCAAGACGCCGTTCCTGTTCGAGACCGACTTCCGCCGGCCGCAGCCGAGCCGCGAGAGCGTGCGCGCGGCCGAGGCCGCCGACGAGGCCGCCGCCCACGCCCACGCCCGCGGCGTGCAGGAGGGCCGCGCCCAGGCCGAGGCCCAGGTGCAGGCGCGGCTGTCCGATGCGATGACCCGCCTGTCGCTCGCCGCCGCCGGGCTGATCGCGCAGGCCGACGCCCGCGACGTGGCGCGCGAGGACCAGGCGGTCGAGGTGGCGGTGCTGCTCGCCCGCAAGATCGCGGGCGACGCCCTCGACGCCCGGCCGCTCGCCGCGATCGGCGAGGCGGCGCGTGCCGCCCTCCAGCACCTGCGCGGCGTGCCGCACCTTGTCGTGCGCGTCCATGACGGCCTCGTCGAGGAGGCCGAGGGGCTGATGAAGCGGCTGGCGCGCGAGCGCGGCTACGAGGGCCGCCTCGTCGTGCTGGGCGATCCCGACATGGCGTCGGGCGACGCCCGCATCGAGTGGGCCGACGGCGGGATCGTGCGCGAGCGCGCCCGCATCGAGGCCGCGGTCCTCGATGCCCTCGGCACCACCGTCGAACCCTGAGAGATCGAAAGAGCCCGATGTCCGACGATTTCAGCCTGCCGCAGCTCGGCGAACAGGATCCGGCCTTCGCGGGCGAGGATTCGATCCGCGACGTGCCGACGACGCCCAAGAGCGCCTCCGACCTCGAGCAGCTCTTCGACGTGCCGGTGATGGTGTCGGCGGTGCTCGGTGCCGTGCGGATGCCGATCGGCGACCTGCTCCGCCTCGCCCCCGGGGCGGTGCTGGAGCTCGACCGCAAGGTCGGCGAGGCGGTCGACATCTTCGTCAACAACCGCCTCGTCGCCCGCGGCGAGGTCGTCCTGGTCGAGGATCGCCTCGGGGTGACGATGACCGAGATCGTCAAGGGCGACCGCTGACCTCTTGAGACCCGGGCCCCGCGCTCCGCCGTGCACGACGGGGCGGTCCGCGGCGCCGACACAGTTAGAACGGAGACACCGCGATGCGGCTCTTGATCATCGGACGGCTCAACGGCGAGCTGATCACCGCCTCGAAGATCGCGATGAACCGCGGGGCGGCGGTGACCCAGGCCGACGGCGTCGCGCAGGGGCTGAACGTCCTGCGCGCCAAGGGCGCCGACCTCATCATGATCGATGTCGGGCTCTCGATCCGCGACCTCGTCGCGGCGCTGAGCGAGGAGCGCATCCGCACCCCGGTCGTCGCCTGCGGCGTCACCACCGACGCGAAGGCCGCCGTCGCCGCGATCCAGGCGGGCGCCAAGGAGTACATCCCCCTCCCCCCGGACCCGGACCTGATCGCCGCCGTGCTCGAGGCGGTCTCGGCGGACGGACGCGCCTTCGTCTGGCGCGACGCCTCGATGGAGAAGGTGGTGCGCCTGGCCGAGCAGATCGCCCGCTCGGAGGCCTCGGTGCTGATCACCGGCGAGAGCGGCACCGGCAAGGAGGTGCTCGCCCGCCACGTCCACCAGAAGTCGGCACGCGGCAACAAGCCGTTCGTCTCGGTCAACTGCGCCGCGATCCCCGAGGCCCTGCTCGAATCCGAGCTGTTCGGCCACGAGAAGGGCGCCTTCACCGGCGCGGTCGCCCGGCGCATCGGCCGCTTCGAGGAGGCCAACGGCGGCACGCTGCTGCTGGACGAGATTTCGGAGATGGACGTCCGCCTGCAATCCAAGCTGCTGCGGGCGCTGCAGGAGCGGGTGATCGACCGCGTCGGCGGCTCGGCCCCGGTCAAGGTCGATATCCGCGTGCTCGCCACCTCGAACCGCAACCTCGCCGAGGAGGTCCGCAAGGGCACGTTCCGCGAGGACCTGTTCTACCGCCTCAACGTCGTCCACCTGCGCCTGCCGCCCCTGCGCGAGCGCCCGGCCGACATCCTCGAGCTCGCCGCGCACTTCGCCAAGAAGTATGCCGAGGTGAACGGCGTGCCGGTGCGGCCGCTCGGGCGGGCGGCGCAGGAGATGGTGCTGAAGAACCCGTGGCGCGGCAACGTGCGCGAGCTCGAGAACACCCTGCACCGGGCGGTGCTGCTCGCCTCCGGCCCTGAGATCGGCGCCGACGCGATCCTGACGCCGGAGGGCGACTCGATCGCCGCGCCGGTCGGTGCCGCGACGCGCGCGGCCCAGGTGGCGGAAGCCGCGACCCGCGGGCTCGTCGGCCGCACCGTGGCGCAGGTCGAATGCGACCTGATCCTCGACACCCTCGACCATTGCCTTGGCAACCGCACCCATGCGGCCAAGATCCTCGGCATCTCGATCCGGACGCTGCGCAACAAGCTCAACGAGTATGTCGGCTCGGGGCTCGAGGTGGCCGAGCCCGGCTCCGCCCGGGCGATCGCCGCCTACGGCTGATCGGCCTCCGCCGTCGGCTCCGCCGAGGCGCGGGGGCGGTGCTCGGGAAGCGTCACGCGCACCACCGTGCCGGCACCGACCTCGCTCTCGAAGGCGAGGCGGCCCCGGTGGCGGTTGAGGCTGTGCTTGACGATGGCGAGGCCGAGCCCGGTGCCGCCCTTCTGGCGGCTCGACGCCACGTCGATGCGGTAGAAGCGCTCGGTCAGGCGCGGCAGGTGCTCGGGGGCGATGCCCGGCCCGTCGTCGCGCACGCTCAGCACGATGCGGCTGCCGAGCAGCGCGTCGCGCGTCCGCGCCAGGCCGACGACGACGCTGCGGCCGCCGTACTTCACCGCGTTCTCGATCAGGTTCTCGACGACGCGCAGCAGCTCGTCCGGCTCGCCGAGCACCGGATACGCGCCCTCCCCCGCTTCCAGGACGACCGCGACGCCGCGGGCCGCCGCGAGCGCCCCTTGCGCATCGACCATCTGGCGGGCGATCGTGCCGAGGTCGACCACCTGGGTCGGCGCCACGTGCTCGCGCAGCTCGATCCGCGAGAGCGAGAGCAGGTCGTCGATCAGCCGGGTCATCCGCTGCGCCTGGCTGTGCATGATGCCGAGGAAGCGCTCGCGGGCCGGCGCGTCGGCACGGGCCGGGCCCTGCAGCGTCTCGATGAAGCCGAGGAGCGAGGCCAGCGGCGTGCGCAGCTCGTGGCTGGCATTGGCGACGAAATCGACCCGCATCGCCTCGAGGCGCCGCGCGGCGGTGAGGTCGCGCAGGAACAGCACCACGTTCGGCTGGCCGCCCTCCGGCATCGGCAGCGCGCCGATCTGGACCTCGAAGGCGCGCTCGGTCGGCACGCGGACGGCGTAGGTGGTCTTCGCGGGCGCGCCGGTCCGCAGCACCGCCTCCACCGCGTCGAGCACGTCCGGCGCGCGCAGGGCGAAGGAGAGGGGGTGGCGCAGGCGCAAGGCCGGCAGCAGGGCCCGCGCCGCCGGGTTCGCCTCAATCACCACCGCGCGGCGGTCGATGAGGATCACCGGGTCGGGGATGTTGGCGAGCAGCGCCTCGGCGACCGCGTGGCGATCGGTCTGGCGCAGGCTCGGTGCGGCGGCGATCGCGTCGCGCCCGCGGGTGGCGAGGAAGCCGCCGACGCAGATCGCCGCGAGCCCCGCCGCGATCATCGGCCCGTCGAGGAGGCCGCGGTGGTACGCGAAGAGACCGACGAGCGAGACCGCCGTCGCCGCGCTGGTCCAGGCCGTCCGGCTCGTGGCGGCCTCAGGCATGCTCGCGGCCGCCGAGGCTCACGGCTCTCCGCGCGCGCGGCCCGCCCGCTTCACGATCTCGTAGGCGCCGAGCATCGCCAGCGCGGTGACGAAGGGCACGACGTAGTAGCAGATCCGGAACAGCAGCAGAGAGCCCAGCACCTGCTCCCGCGGCAGGCTCGACAGCGCCAGCAGGATCGTCGCCTCGAACACGCCGAGCCCGCCGGGCGCGTTCGAGGCGATGCCGAGCATCGCCGCGAGGACGTAGATCGCCAGGAAGGTGGTGAAGCCGATGGAGAGGCCCGCCGGCATCAGCACGTACAGCACGGCGGCCGCCGCGCAGACGTCGCCGATGCCGACCACCATCTGCCCCAGGGAGACGGAGGCGCCCGGCAGCTCCAGGCGCCATTGCCGGATGGTGACGTGCCGGCGCTTGGCCGAGACCCAGCCGAGATAGCCGAGCACCAGGGCCAGCGCGAACAGCCCGACGCCCTGGTTGATCCGGATCGACGTGAAGGCGAGGCCCGCGAGCTGGCTCGCCTCGATGATCAGGCTCAAGCCCAGCACCACGCCCATGCCGAGCCAGAAGGTGAAGCCGGCGATGACCGTGAGCGCGGCGATCTTCGCCGCGGTGAGGCCCTGGCGCGCATAGATCCAGTAACGGATCGTGCCGGCGGTCAGCAGCGGGAAGCCGAGCGTGAAGCTCACCGCGTAGCTCGTGAACGAGGCGAGCGCGGTGATCCGGTAGGGCACCTTGATCCGCAGCTGTCGCAGGGCGAGTGCGTCGTAGCCGGTGAGGAAGAGGTAGCTGACGAAGACGAACAGGAAGGCGAGGCCGAGCTGGTCGGAGCTGGCCTCGACGAACGCCTTGCGCAGATCCGCCCAGGTGACGGTCTGGACCAGCTTCCACAGGACGCCGAGCGAGACGGCGAACAGGATGATGCTCGCCGCGGTGCCGAGCCAGGCGTAGCGGCTGCGCCGGCCCTTGCCCGCCGTGCCGTCGGCCGGGATCGGCGCGTCTGGCGCGGCCGTCTCGGCATGATCGCGCGTTCCGCGATGCTGATCGTGGACGTTCATTCCGATCGGCGTCCGCCTCCGCCGGATATCCCGCCCGGCCGGCGAGCGGGCCGCGGGTTCGATGCCGGATGTTTCGGGCCGTTGCCCGTTGCCCCGCATGTAGAACCATCGGCGCTCCAAGGCCAGCGACCGCACCGGCTCGTTCTCAATCGGGCACGGAAAAGCCGGTTCTCGCCGTGCCGCATGTCCGCAGGATGACGCCGGCCTCGCCCAACCCGGCGCGGATGCGCGCGGCCACGTCCGGCGCTGTGCAGACGTAGGTCGGGCTCGGATGCGGGATCGCGACCACCGGAAGACCCGGCCTCAGCACGGCGATGGTCTCACGCGCCATGCCGGCGACGCGGCCGGACAGGACGACGACGGCGAGGTCGGGCAGGAGTGCGAGCAGCGGGGCGAGGCAGGGCGCCGCGGCACGGATCTCGGAGCGGCGCGGCGCCCGGTTCAGGGCGCCCTCGGCATGGATCACGAACGGGATCGCGTTCCAGATCAGCGTGTCGGCCCGCGCGATCCCCGCCTCCGCGAGGAAGCGGACCAGGTTGGCCGCGGTGCCGGTGGGGTTGTCGCGCGAGACGAAGCCGGTGCGGACGATCGCCGGTCCGGGCGTCTCCAGCAGGAGCAGCAGGCGTGCGTGGATGCCGCCGTCGAGGGGATCCGGGTCGGGAACGGGGGCGTCGAACTCTCGGGCGATCTGGGCTGCCATCGCGCGGAGCGGCGCGACGTGGCCGGCATCGCGGATCGCCCGTCGCGCCGCCAGAACCTCCGGGTCGGCCAGGCTCTTCGGCGTGCCGGGCTCAGGCGGCCGCATCGAAACCGGGACAGCCGTCGGGCAGGATGCCCGCGACCGAGACGCGTTCGCGCCCGCCCTCGGCGCCGAGACAGTCCATCAGCGCCGCGCGTCCGCCGAACTGGAAGCCGAGCTGCGTCGCGTAGGCGGCGCAGGCCTCGGCCTTCGCCTCCTGCGCGGCCCGATCGAGGTCGACCTGGCGGACCGGCAGGCCGGCGAAGGAGGCGGCGAGCGGCGCCTTCGGCACGGTGTCGCGCACGGTATAGGGGAAATCCCGCCACCACAGCACCGGCTGCCGCGACCCGATCCTTCGGAAGGCCGCGACCACCTGCAGGTGGTCGACATGGCCGCCGATCGCCTGCGGCGCGAGGATCAGGTCCGGTGCGATGTCGTTGAGCAGCGCCCGGAAGGCGGGGACCAGGTGCTCGACGATGCCGTCGTCGGCATGGGGCTCGGCGAAGAGGTCCGGCGCCGAGCCGTAGCCGCGGTGCGGCGCCTCGCGGAACGGCAGGTGACGCACCTCGACCCCGAGGCAGCGGGCCGCCGCCTCGTCCTCGGCGCGGCGCAGGCGCATGTAGTCCACCGACGCGTCGAGCCCCTTGTCCAGCTGGCAGGCGAGCGCGAACCCGGTCGGGCCGGGGACGCTCTGCGTGAACACCGTCGCCATCACCACGCGCCAGCCCGACGCGGCCAGGGTCGCCAGCGTGCCGCCGCAGGAGAAGGCGGCATCGTCGAGGTGGGGAGACAGGGCGAGCGCGGTGGGCATCGGATCAGGGCTTGCGGCTAGAGCAGGTGCGGCTCGGCGCGGAAGCGGCAGGCCGGATCGTGCGGGAGCGTGTCCGCGAAGTCCGTCGCCGGGGCCGCGTGCACGACCTCGCCGTAGACCGCCATGATCTGCCGGCCGACCGCCGTCCAGGAGTACACCCGGCGGCACTCTTCCAGGGCGGCCCCGGCGAGGCGGCGGCGCAAGGTCGCGTCGGTGACGATCCGCGTCAGCGCCTCGGCCAGCGCCGGCACGTCGCCGGGCATCGTCAGGAGGCCGTTCTCCCCGTCGCGCAGGCAGTCCGAGACGCCGACCGCGTGGCAGGACACGACCGCGAGCCCCGCGGCCATCGCCTCCAGGATCGTGTTGGAGAAGCCTTCCGCGTAGGTCGGCGACACGAAGACGTCGGCCTGTCGATAGAGGCTCGGAACGGTGCCGTAATCGGCGTAGCCGGTGAAGCGGATCTCGGCGTCCGAGAACCCGAGTTCCGCGGCCAGCGCGTGCGAGGACTCCACGTCGGGGCCGATGCCCGAGATCGTGGCGGCGAACGGCGTGCCGCGTTCGCGCAGGATCGCCAGGGACTGGATGAAGTCGAGCACGCCTTTCCGGCGGTCGACGCGGCCGTGATAGAACAGGCGGACCGGTCCGTCATGGGGCGCCGGCAGGCCGTCGCCGCCGCGGGCGAACCGCGCGGTGTCGACGGCGCCGGGCACGATGGTGAAGCGGGCCGGGTCCGAGCCGAGCCGGTCGCAGACCTCGTCGACGAAGGAGGCGCCGCCGATCAGCAGGGCGTTGGCATGGGCCAGCACCTCGCACATCGCGACCCGGTGGGTCTCGCAGCACGACCCGACCCAGTGCCCGTCGCCGCCCTGGATCGAGACCACGTTCGGCACGCCGAGCGCCTTGGACGCCAGCAGCACCGCCCACCCGGTCGGGTAGCCGTACTGCGCGTGCAGGACGTCGAAGGGCTTGCGCGCGTGCTCGTCGCGGATGGTCGCGACCATCGTGTCGATGTCGCGCTCGAAGTCGCCGCTCGTCTGCTCGCCGACCTGCTCGAGGCCGATCACCCGTACGCCCGGCACCGCGGGCGGGGGGCCGCCGCCGTAGACGCGGGTGCCGAACGCGTCGCCGCGATACTGCGAGACCATCGTCACGTCGTGGCCGGCCTGGACCAGCTCGCGCAGCAGGTTCTGCGCGTAGACGCTCATGCCGGAAATCGCCGGAAAGTAGCGCCGGCTGACGAAGCAGATCCTCATTGCCGCCGGGTCTCCTGGTCGTCCGGAAGGGGCGGCCCGTCGCGCCGGCAGCTGCGGAGGTATTCGAGCGAGGCCGGGATCATCGCGTCGGCGCGATGGCTCTCGCGCGACAGCTCCACGCAGATCAGCTTGTCGTAGCGGATGGCTTCCAGCGCCTCGAGGATGCCGGGCACGTCCATGTCGCCCTCGCCGAAGGGCAGGTGGATGTGCTCCCCGCGCTTCATGTCCTCGATCGCCAGCGTGCCGATGCGTCCGGCGAATTCGTGGACCGCCGCCGCCGGGTCGCGCTCGCCGGTGACGAGGCAATGGCCGGTATCGAGGGCGAGGCGCAGGCCTCCCACCTCGAGCGCGGCGAAGTCGTCCAGCGTCTCGATCAGCATGCCCGGCTCGGGCTCGAGGCACGGCACCACCCCCTTCTCGGCGGCGTAGGCCACGACCTCGGTCAAGCCTTCGACGAGCCAGCCCCGCGCCTCGGCCGGGTCGACGCCCGGTCGCGGCACCCCGGCCCAGAACGAGACCGCCTCGGAATGCAGCATCGCGCCGATGTCGATCGCACGCTTGAGGAAGCCGACGCGGCGCGCGCGGGCCGAGGCGTCTGCGGTGACGAGCGTCGGCTCGTGCTTGGCGCGCGGGTCGAGGAGGAAGCGGGCGCCGGTCTCGATCACCGAGCCGAGCTCCAGTTTCTCCAGGCGGCTGGCAACCCGGCCGGCCTCCGTCGCCCAGCCCTCCGCGAAGGGGTCGAGGTGGTGGATGTCGAGCGTCAGGGCGACGCCGTCGTAGCCGGCGCCCTTGATCAGGTCGATCGCGTCGTCGAGCCGATGGTTGGCCGCACCGTTCGTGTTGTAGGCGAAGCGAAGCGTCACGCGGCCCTCCCCGTCTGCTCCAGCCGGAACGGGGCATGGTGCGATTCCGGCTCGCGGTAGAGCGGATAGTGGCTGCCGACGATCGACTCCGCCAGCGCGGTGTCGAACAGCGGCTGGCCGCCGAAGCGCTCGATCGCCTCCGGCGTCAGGCGAACCGGCAGCAGGGTCTCGCTCGGGGTGCCGAACGTGATCAGCGGGTGGTCGCGCTCGATCAGCTTGCGGGCGTTGCGCTCGCCGATGCGGTAGTAGCTCATGGTCTCGACCTCGAGCCCCGGCACGATCGCCTTGACAACGCCGACCGCGCCGCCCACCGGCGAGCAGTCGACGTAGAGGATGTCGAACCCGGCCTCGTCGAGCCGGTCGCAGGCGATCTTGCCGCGCGCGTGACCGTCGGCGGCCGGGGTCGTCGGCAGGTCGGTGAACGCCTTGGTCGCCCGCTCGGAATAGACCGTGTCCTTCAGGACGTCGCGCAGGCCCTCGGGGGGCAGCACGATCCATTCGAGCATGGCCTTCAGCGCCCGGCTCTCCTCGAGGTCGAGGCTCGGCAGCGCCTTCTCGATGAACGCGCCGACGTAGCCCGGCGGCGTCACCCGCTCGGCGAAGGCGAGCGGCCCGTGGCCGAAAGCCTTGCGCACGCGGGCGGCCTGGAACTCGAGCAGCGCCTTGCGCAAGGCCCGCTCGCGATCCGGGTCGCAGGCCTCGCCGCAGGCCGAGAGCGCGATCGGCACCGGGGCGTCGGCCGGCTCCTTGTCGTAGCCGACGACGTAGAGGTTGGTCAGCCCGAACTGGTCGGTGGCGAATTTCGGCAGCGCCCGGATGCCGAGCGCGTCGAGGCGGTCGAGCATCGCCCGCGTCTCGGGTCCGAGGCCCTCCGAGACGTCGAGCATCACGCCCTGGTCGAGCGCACGGAACAGGAGGCCGTTGCCGTCGCGCTGCAGCAGCTCGAGGACGCCGTGGCCGAGCGCGAACGGCACGTCAGGCCCGGCACCGAGGCCGTTGGTGATCAGGTTGGTGAAGGGCTTGTAGCCCTCCGACAGCTCGAAATAATCGGTGGCCGCGATGTCGAGCGGCATCAGCACGATCGCACCGGTCCTGGCGCGCGTCGCCGCGGTCCATTCCAGCACCGTGTCGCGCCCCACCGGGGAGCCGGCCGGCAGGCAGAGGGTCAGCGGGTCGGCGACCGAGCCGGCGCCGTAGACCTTGACGAGGTCGTGGTAGCTCGCGCGCTCCTTCTTGCGCGGCATCACCGCGAGCGACGGCATCAGGTTCTCGGCGATCTCGGCGACCGCGCCGATCAGCGCCTCGTCGTCGGTGGCGCCGTAGCCGATGCCGGACGGCATCGCGCCGACGAAGAATGGATCGTCGAGGAACAGCGAGACGAACCAGACCGGGATGCCGGTGCGGTCGAGCGGCGCCAGGGGGAACCCGACGATCCGGCCCGGCGGAAGGATGTCGAGATAGGCGCGCACCGGCTCCGGCAGGTTCTGCGGCAGCCCCTCGATCCGGCGCGGGCCGCCGAAGCTGTAGGGCCGCGGCGCCTTGATGCGCGGATCGCGGGCGCGGTCGTCCTGGTCGTTCTCGGTCACGTGTTCGGTCCGTCTGCTGGGGCGAGCGCGCCGTAGGCCCGCGCGATCAGCCGCATGGTGTGGAGGTCGCGTGCCGCCGAGTAGGCCTCCCGCTCCGCCGGACGCCGCAGCGCCGAGCCGAAGGCCCGGACCTGCTCGGTGAAGGGCGACGCCTCGGCGTCGAAGGCGACGGGCTCGGAGGCGCCGGTCGCACCGTCGGTGAAGGTCACGGTGCCGCCGGCGGTCTGGCCCATCGTGTCGATCGCGGTGAGCAGGCCCTTGGTGCCGACGATCTCGAGGCGGCGGCGCGGCAGCGCGTCGGGGCAGTTGTAGGCAACGTTGAGACTCGCCAGCACCCCGCTCTCGGTCCGCCCGATCAGCAGCGCGCCGTCGTCGACCGCGTAATCCTGGGCCCGCGCCTGCGTGAGGGCCGCGATGTCCATCAGCGATTCGCCGAGGAGGTAGTCGACGAGGTCGAGGCCATGCGGTGCCAGATCCATCAAGGCGCCGCCGCCGGCCTGCGCCGGATCGATGCGCCAGTTGTCCTGGCCGGGGCAGGCCGCCCAGTCGCGCCCGAGCCAGCAGGCGTAGACGATGCGGATCGCCGTCACCGTGCCGAGCCGGCCATCAGCGATCCGGTCGCGCAGGGCGCGATGGCCGGGATGATGACGCTGATCGAACGCCGTGCCGTAGAACGCCCCCGACCGTGCGACCGCCGCGGCCATCGCCTCGGCGTCGCCGAGGCTCGCCGCCATCGGCTTCTCGCACAGAATCGCCTTGCCCGACGCCGCCAGCGCCTCGACCGCCTGCCGGTGGAGGTGATTGGGCGTCGCGACGTACACCGCCTCGATCTCCGGGTCGGCGACCAGCCGGTCCAGGCTGTCGTAGGCGCGGGCGCCCTCGGCCTCGGCGGCGGCGCGGGAGGCCGCCCCCGGGTCGCACACCGCGACGAGGCGGTGCCCGGCGGCGCGGATGCCCGGCGCCATGTAGTCGCGGGCGACCCAGCCGTAGCCGACGATGCCCCAGCGGACGGCATCCATCACCAGCGCTCCGGGAGATCGATGAATTCCCGGCTGCGCACGCGTCCGATCTCCGCCGCCTCGATGCCGCCGGAAAAGACCAGCCTTTCGGGACCGTCCGATCGCAGCGGGTAGGTGACGTGCGGCGCGTACTCGGCCTCGTAGCGCTCCGAGGGCCACGCGATGGCATACCCGCCCTTCTCGTCGCGGCGATAGAGCGGGTTGAGGACGAGGTCGGCGCCGGCGTTCGGCAGCGTCAGCCCGTCCACGACGGAACGCGGCGCCGGCCGCATCCCCGGCCCGGCGACCACCGAGAACGCCTCGCAGGCCCGCAGCTCCGACGGCGCGCGCGGGCTCGGCGCCCGCGCCGCGACCAGGGCTCGGGTCAGCTCGGCGTCGTCGTAGACGAGGGCGTCGGGAAACAGCTCGGCGATCTCGTCGGCCGAGACGGCGCGGCCGGCCGAGAAGCCGGGGCGGTCGCTGTTGTGGATGTGGCTGAGGGCCAGCCAGCCGTCGTCGCCGGCGTTCTGGCGAAAATTGTCGAGCAGCGTCGCCTTCTCGTCGAGGAAGTAGAAGGCATCGTTGCAGACGACGAGGTCCACCGGCGCGCCCGGGATCGGCCAATGCGCCGAGCCGGCATCGAAGCAGACGAGCTGCGCACCGGCGCCGACCACCCAGTGCCGGGCGACCCAGAGCTTGGCGAAGACCACGTCGGCGCCCGCGACCTTGCAGCCGCGCTGCTTCAGGGTGCGCAGGTAGTGGCCGATGCCGCAGGCGAACTCGAAGACGCAGACCGGATCGTTCCAGTGCGCTTCGAGCAGGGCGAGGCCGGCGAGATAGGTCGGGTCGCTCCACCGGTGCAGGAAATAATCGCCGACGCGGCCCCAGCCGAGCAGGCGGACGGCATCGCGCAGGGTCGCCGTGGCGCGGCCGGCGATCAGCGCGGAGAGGTCGGCCGGCTCGGCCGGCGGGCCGGTCCACCAATCGTCCTGATCGGCGAGGAGGAGCGCGAGCGCCGCGTCGCCCTCGCCGGCGTCGAGATGCGCGAGAACGCGGGCGACGAGGTCGGCGCGGCCGACCCGGAGATAGGGGATGCCGTCGACCACCGGCCAGCGCTCGCCGGCGTCGGCATCGCGCAGGGAATGCGCGGTGTCGGGCTTCAGCGCATGGCCGGTCGCGGGCGACCGCAGGTCGAAGGGAATCATCGGAACTCTGATGCCGCGGGCGCGGTCACGGCAGGAACGGCATGGCGTCGTATGTCCGTCGCGGAACGAGCGCCGCGACGTCGGTTCTACGGAATGCGCATATCCGCGAGCACGCGATCGTGGAAGCCTTTGACCGGCCCGGCATGGACCAGCTCCATCTCGTCGAGCACCGTGCCCATGGTGAGCGAGGCCGCGCGCAGGTGCTGCGCGATCTGCAGCACGCGGTCGCTGCAGTCGGCCGCATGGAACGCCCGGCCTTCCGCCGTCGCGTCGTCCGGCAGCACCGCGCGAGCCCGCTCGACCGATCCCCGCAGCGGGCCGTCGAGCTCGTCGAGCGCCCATTGGGTCGTCCGCGCCATGATCGGGCCGAGATGGTCGCCGAGCAGCATCTCGCCGGTGAAGCCAGCATCGGGCATCGCGGCGTTGTGGAAGTGATGCGCCATCGCGGCGAGGAACACGGTCGCCGGATCGGCCCGGTAGAACGGGCTCAGCACGACGCCGTAGACCGCGACCACGAGGCAGTGCTCGGCATGGTTCTCGGGGGGCTCGAGCAAGATGCGGGGACGCCCGGGACAGGTGACGCCCGCCCGCGGCTGCTGCGCTAGGGCCGCGACGAAACCCGGCACCGTGCCCTGCGGATGCTCGGCACGATGGCGAAGCCGGTCGCGAAGCGCATCGCGCAGGTGAGGATCGAGTGCCGTCGTGACGCTGTCGAACCCCTCGACGAGGACGCCCGACACGGCCGCGTCCGGCAGGCCCGCAGCGGCCAGGAATGCGGCATCGAGATCGCACAGCCGCGTCGCGGCCAGAGCCGTCGCGGTGACGTCGAGCGCCACATCCTCGGCGGGTGCTCCGCCCGTCAGGGCACTCCAACCCTGCGCAAACAGACGCTCGGCGATGGAGCCAACGCGTCCGGCGGACCGGACGCGCTTGAGATCGTTCATCTCGACGAGCAGGTCGCGCAGCTCGGCGGGCGCCGCAGGCCCGAACGCGCCGGTCGCCGGAACGCCGTCCGACATCAGCGGTCGCCGTCCAGCCAATCGAGCAGCATCTTGCCCTGCTTGCCGAAATCGTGCTCGGGACCGTGGCCGTTCTTCACCATCGGCGCCTTGAAGAAGGTCGAAAGCTGCTCCTGCACTCCGCCGTCGCCGCGCTTCTTGGCGAGGTCGAGGACGCGGGCGATCTCGATGACGAGCGGGGCTGCAAGGATCGAGTCCTTGCACAGGAAGTTGACCTTCACCTGCATGCGCTGGCCCATGAAGCCGGTGATGTCGATGTTGTCCCAGGCTTCCTTGTCGTCGCCGCGCGGGCGGTAATAGTGGATGTGGACCAGGTGATCCTCGACCGGGTAGCCGAGGATCGAGTCGAGCACCGTGCCCTTGGTGTTGATCTTCGACTGCAGCGAGGCCGGGTCGTTGAGGGCGAGGCCGTCGCGGTTGCCGAGGATGTTGGTCGAGAACCAGCCGTCGACGTGAAGGGCGCGCGCCTTGAAGGCCGGTGCGAGAACCGTCTTCATCATGGTTTGGCCGGTCTTGCCGTCCTTGCCGGCCACCGGAACGTTCATCTCGGTGGCGAGCGACAGCAGCGCCGGCACGTCGGCGGCGATGCTCGGGGTGAAGTTGGCGTAGGGCACGCCGCTCTTGATCGCCGCATAGGCGTAGAGCATCGCCGGCGAGATGTGCTCGTCGCTGGTATCGAGGCCCTTCTCGAAGGCTTCGGTCGAGTTGAGCACGGCGGCGGTGAGGTCGGGCCAGCGCTCGGTGGAGGCGAGGTTCACCACCACGACCTCGTCGAGGTTGCTCTCCTGCTTAAAGCGGCGGAGGTCGGCGGCGATGATCGACACCGCCTCGCGATGGTCGGCGGCGACGATGCGGTTTGCGCCGTCGATGTTCTTGCAGAACTTCGCGCTGCCCACGGCCGGCCAGGGCTGGATGCCCTTCAGCACCTGGGCACCGTTCTCGATGTCCTGCTTGGTGAGCACGCCGTGCCCCTGCGCGGCGGAGGCGAGATCGTCACCGTTCAGATCCCATCCGGCGAAGACGAGATCCTTGTAGTCGGCCATTCCGGCGACTGCGACGCCCGCGAGAGGCAGACCGTCGAGGCGGTTAGATCCGGACTTGATCATCTCGATGCCGGCGATGGCTGTGGTGGCGACGGCGCCACCCATGCCGACGAACGCAACGCCGACGCGACGACCGGTCTGCATGCTCATGGGGAGAAAATTCCTTAAACGCTTCGGACGCAGGGACTTCGAACGGGCCGATGCGGACCGCCCTGCGTGGCCCATGCTAACTGGCGCTCGGGTGCAACGTTCCAAGCCTGAATGCGACATCTTTGTGCCAACCTGGGGCTGAATGGGACCCGAACGGCTGGTTAAGAATGCGTGAAAAGAGAGCGTTAACCGCTCCTTAAGCGTGCCACGCTTGGATCACCGAGCCGTCCCATTGTGGTCACGGCATCCGGCGATAGAGCCGCCGCTTGATCGAAGCCCGGCCGATGAACGCCGCGGCACGAAAAGGACCAGCAATGGGGGTTTTCCCGGAGCCGGCGCTCTGCGCCGACGACGTGAGCCGACTCGTGCCTATCGAGTCGAATTGTGAAGTGAACACCGTGGTTTGGCTGCCGCGGGCCGTGTGCGGGACGCAGCGGAACGAGGCCGGATTTCGCCGCTCGTCCGCCCTGCGCCGCAGGAGCGCCGCGCTGGGGCTGGCCGCCCTGCTCGCCGGGTTCGTCGTGCCGCAGACCGCCTTCGCGCCGGCGGCCTCGGCCCACGACCGGATCGACGAGCGTCCCCGCGCCGCGATCGACCTGGCCAGCGCCGGACCTTCCCACAACCCTGCCGAGTGGAGCGGCATTCCCGTCATCGAGCAGGAACCGGCCACCAGCGCGCTGATCGCCGGCGACCTCGCCGCCCTGCCCCAGCCGTCGCCGGAGACCGACGACACCATCCGTTTCGGTAAGGTCGGCGTGCCGCGCCGGATCGTCGACACGATCCTGAAGGCCGCCGCCGCAGCGGGCGTCGACCCAGTCTACCTGATGGCGCTGGCCGACAAGGAATCCAGCTTCGCGACCGACGTGAAGGCGCAGACCTCCTCGGCCGAGGGCCTGTTCCAGTTCGTCACCGCCACCTGGCTCGAGATGATCCGCGACTTCGGCGCCCGCTACGGCCTCGACGCCGAGGCGGCCGCCGTGAAGGGCCGCGGCGCCGCGATCACCGTCGCCGCGCCGATGCGCGACCGGGTGCTGTCGCTGCGCAAGGACCCCTACGTCGCCGCGCTGATGGCGGCGGAGCTGATCAAGCGCGACCGCGGGCGCATCGAGGCGCGCGTCGGCCGGGCGCTGACCACGTCGGAGCTGTACTTCGCGCATTTCCTCGGCACGTCGAGCGCCGGGCGATTCCTGACGATGAGCGCCGACCGCCCGGACGAGGTCGCCGAGCGCGAGTTCCGCAGCGCGGCGCGGGCCAACCGGGCGCTGTTCACGCAGAAGGCCGACAAGGCCGCCGGCAAGGCGCGCCGCCACCTCACGGTGGCCGAGGTCTACGACCGGATCGACGGTATGATCGACCGGCGCCTGTCGCGCTACGAGGGCGTCGCCGCCGTCGCGGCCGCGGTCGAGACGGCCGAGCCCGCGGCGGAGCCGCCGGCCCAGCGCGTCCAGGTCACCGAAGCGCTGCCGCCCGACGGCGAGTGATCGCTCAGGCGCCGGGTCGCTTCGCGTTCGCGAGCTGAGCCGGCGTGTTCTGCGCGCCCATCGCCTGCGCCATGTCGGCGGCCGACTGGCCGGCGGCGTCGCGGCGGTCCGGGTCGGCGCCGTGGGCGAGCAGCAGGTCGACGATCTCGGTGCGGTCGAACATCGCCGCGGTCATCAGCGCGGTGCGGCTGCCGTCGCCGGTGCCGTCCACCGCCGCACCGTGGACGAGGAGCAGCGTCGCGATCGCGACGTCGCCCTTGAAGGCGGCGCCGGCGAGCGGGGTCTGGCCGCGGTCGTTGGGAAGTTCCGGGTCGCCGCCGGCCTCCAGGATGACGCGGGCGGTCTCGGCCTGGCCGTTGTAGGCCGCCAGCATCAGCAGGCTGTCGCCCTTGTCGTTGCGGATGTTGGCCGGAAGCCCCTGCCCGAACAACTCCGCCAGCTCGGCGGCATGCCCCATCCGCGCATACTGGAACAGACGACCGGCGAAGGCGACGGTCTCGTCGTCGAGGGCGGGCGGGGACGCGTCAGCGGACATGCAGCGATCTTCGAGCCAGGGGAGCGACACCGCCGATCTGGCGCCGACCCCCCGTCCTGTCCAGTCCGGTCAGGCCGCGGCCGAGACCTTCGGTGCGCTCAAGCCGCCGAAGCGGCGGTCGCGGCGGGTGAATTCGGCCATCGCGGCCGCGAGGTCGGCCTCGCCGAAATCGGGCCACATCCGCTCGGTGAAGTGGAGCTCGGCATAGGCCGCCTCCCACAGCATGAAGTCGGAGAGGCGCTGCTCGCCGCCGGTGCGGATCAGCAGGTCGACGTCCACCGGCGAGCCGTGCATCGCGCCGGCGATCTCCGCTCCGAACGCCTCGCGCGAGGCGGGCTGGCCGGCGAGCCGCGCGGCGGCGGCGAGGATCGCGTCGCGGGCGGAATAGTCGACGGCGATGCGCAGGTGCAGCTTGCGCCCGGCGGCGGTCGCGGCCTCGGCCCGCTCGATCGCCTCGGGCAGCCCGGCCGGCAGACGGTCGCGGCGGCCGACGACGCTGAGGCGGGTGCCGGTGCGGGCGAGCCGCGCCGTCTCGTTGCGCAGGTAGACGCGCAGCAGCCGCATCAGGCCGCCGACCTCGTCGGCCGGGCGCTGCCAGTTGTCGCTGGAGAAGGCGTAGAGGGTCAGCGTGCCGATCCCATGCTCGGGGCAGGCCTCGGCGGTGCGCCGGATCGCCTCGACCCCGGTGCGTTGGCCGGC
>NZ_VRVH01000660.1:0-628 GCF_008040095.1 Methylobacterium sp. WL6
GCGCAGGGCGGCGCCGGCCAGCGACGGCGTGCCCTCCGCGACGGCGCGCATCTCGTCCGCGTCGCCGTTGCAGTGGAGCGCCACGTCGATGCCGGCGGCGAAGGCCGCCTCGGCCCGGGCGCGGAACGGCCCGGTCAGGGCATGCATCGACAGGTCGTCGGTCATCAGCAGGCCGTCGAAGCCGATCGCGCCGCGGATCACGTCGGCGATCACGGGCGCCGACTGGGTCGCCGGCCGGTCGGGATCGATCTGCGTGAACACCACGTGGGCGCTCATTGCCATCGGCAGGTCGGCGAGGGCGCGGAAGGGCCGGAAATCCTGGGCCGCGAGGGATTCGAGGCTCGCCTCGACCACCGGCAGGCCGTGGTGGCTGTCGCAGGCGGCGCGGCCGTGCCCGGGGATGTGCTTCATCACCGGCAGCACCCCGCCGGCCATCAGGCCCTCGGCCACCGCCCGGCCGATCTCGGCCACCTGCTGCGGCGTCGTGGCGTAGGCGCGGTCGCCGATGATGTCGTGGGCGCCGGGCTCGGGCACGTCGAGGACGGGCGCGCAGTCGACGTTGATGCCGACGTCGGCGAGGTCGTGCGCCATCAGGCGCGCGCCGAGCCGCGCCATCGCGGCGGCCGCC
>NZ_VRVH01000661.1:0-620 GCF_008040095.1 Methylobacterium sp. WL6
GCCTGGAGCCCCTCGCCGGCGCCCTCGGCGAGGCGCTCGTCGCCGCCTTCGAGGAACCGCCCGCGGACCCTTGAGCCCCACGGGCGGGAGCGCGCCGGGCCCGATGCCCGCCTTCCCGTGGGACGACGCGCTGGCGCTCGGGCTCGGGCGCCTGCGCTGGCGCCCGCGCGATTTCTGGCGCGCCACGCCGCGCGAGCTGCTCTCCGCCGCCGGTCTCCGCACCGGGGGCGGAGCGCTCGGCCGCGACGGGCTGGCGCGGCTGATCGCCGACCATCCGGACGCAACCTGACGCCCGTCCGCGTCGCTGGAGGCCACCATGGCGGAGACCGACCTCGACCGGGCGAACGCCGCCCGCATCAAGCAGCTCGACACCCTGGACAAGCTCGCCCAGCGCTTCGGGCAGAGCCTGTCGACGGCCCTGACCCGAAGCCTCAGCTCCGGGCGGCAGCTCGACGGGGTGCTCGGGTCGCTGGGCACGCGGCTCGCCGGGGCGGCGGTCCAGGCCGCGCTCAAGCCGGTCCGCACCGGCCTCACCGGCCTGGTCGACGGCCTGCTCGGCTCGAGCGTGGGGGCGGACGCGGCGTTCGCCCGCGGCGGCGTGCTTCAGGGCGGCCGGGTGC
>NZ_VRVH01000662.1:0-618 GCF_008040095.1 Methylobacterium sp. WL6
CCCGCCGAGCGCCTGGCATCCGGCCAGGGCCGCGCCGAGGCAGAGGGCGGTGGCCGTCAGCGCGAGCGGGCGGCGGAGGCGACCCGCGGCGGTCGAAGGCGAGGCAGGCAGAGGCGAGGCAGCCATGGGCGGTGAAGTCCTGTCTTCTCGTGGCGGCCATGGTGGGACCGGGCCGCCGTCATGTCGTTGACGGCCTCTCTACGATGCAGTTTGGGCGAAAACCAGACGCCGCCGCGTCCATCCCGGGACGCGGCGCGAGGCCTTCGCCGACCGATCGTGGGCATCGGAGCGGATGCACGCGGCCCGAAACGTGCGGCGCGAAACCTGCACACCAAAACGTGCGGGTCGGGCGACCGGACGCGATTCACAACTTCGCCTTGGTCGAACGGCATGCGAAGGTCGTGCTCTCGTAACCCGTGACGATGCGGCGGAGACACCCGCGCGTCGCCACGGCCGCGCCGCGCCGACGCCAGCACTTGAGGACCTTGCGTGACCACACCGATCCGGATGATCGCGACCGCGACGATCACCCTCTGGACCGCCCTCCTCGGGAGCGCGTCCGTCATGGCTCAGGCGCCGATGGCGCAGACGCCCGCGCCGCAGACCCCGCCGGCCGGC
>NZ_VRVH01000663.1:0-614 GCF_008040095.1 Methylobacterium sp. WL6
TTCTCGCGCTGCGCCTGCGGCCGGTCGGCGAGCGCGGCGGCGTGGCGCAGGTTCTCGGCCCGGCCCGCCCGCGTCCGGGCGCGGGCGATCCCGTCGTAGAGCTCGGCCTCCAGCATCAGGGTGTCGTAGCCCTTCTCGAGGATCGGGTTGGCCCTGAGGCCGGCCAGCGCCGTCTCGAACTCGGTGCCGGCCACCTCCCCGTCGGCGACGATGACGTTGGCGGCGGCCGAGACCGCCGCCAGCATCAGCGCCTTGTCGCCGGCATAGGCGGTCACCGCCTGGGTCAGGCGGCCGAAGATGTCTTTCAGGATGCTCATGGGAACCGGGTCGTTGAGGGGCGCCGATGCGTCGGGGGAGATAACAGAACCCAGGCGGTCCGTGTTGCGCCGATGCCCCCCGCGGCGAACGGACATGCTTGGGAAATACGCGGGCGCGATGATGGCCCGTCGTCCGGCCTCTCGGTCCGGATGCCGGCCGACCGTCGGGCCGGGCGTGCCTACCCCCACGGGCGCGCCCGGCCCGCATGGTCCGGCCTCATCGGGGCTTCGGCGACGCGGTCTCGTCGGCCAGGGCGTCGACCACCGCTCCGAGGCTCGCGCGGTCCGACGATCCGG
>NZ_VRVH01000664.1:0-612 GCF_008040095.1 Methylobacterium sp. WL6
GCGCCGCTCCACCTTGGGCGAGCGCACGGCGCCGAGCGCCGCCACGGTGCCGTGACCCTCGCGCTCGAGGTGCTTGGCGAAGGAGCGCAGGCCGGCCAGGGCCCGCATCAGCGAGCGGCCGCCGACCTCGTCGGCCCGCCGCGCGGCCATGAAGGCGCGGACGTCGCGCGGCTTCAGCGCGACGATCGCGGGGATCGTCGGCGTGCCGGTGCGGGCGTCGAGATGGGCGAGGAACTGGCGCAGGTCGCGCTCGTAGGCCTCCACCGTGTTGGCGGACATCCGCCGCTCGGCCGCGAGGCTGAGGCCCCAGGCGCGGGCGGCGGCAAGGAGGGCGGCATCGCCCGGCATCGTGGGAAGGACGGAGCCCGACGCGGGAGCGGAAGTCGGCATCGGGTCTTCCTCGCGGAGCGCGCCCGCGTCGAGCGCGCGAGCCGGTCACTGGACGCCCGCGCGGTTGCCCGGCGGTTAACGGGTCTTCTCGATCCCCATCGCCTTGATGCGCGAGGCCAACGTCGTCGGGCGCAGCCCCATGAGCTCGGCGGCGCCGCCGGGGCCGAACACCTTGCCGCCGGTGAGCGAAAGGGCGGCGGCGATCTCGGCGCGGTCGCGGGC
>NZ_VRVH01000665.1:0-609 GCF_008040095.1 Methylobacterium sp. WL6
CTCCGGCGCTATCGCGCCGCGAGGCCGGCGGCGGCGAGGGCCGGCGCGAGCGTGTTGGCGGCGGTCGCGCGGTCTTCCAACGCGAGGCGGCGGAACACCTTCTCGGCGATGCCGGGCAGGCCTCCAGCGGCCTTCACGACGAAGCCCGGCACCTGGTCGGACGCCCGCTGCACCGCCGCGGCGATGACGGCCGAGCCGACCGGCACGGTGAGCACCTGCCCCTTGGCGGCGCCGGCCACCGCGTTGAGCGCGTAGTCGGTGACCCGGCGGACCATGCCCTCCACGACGGACTTCGACAGGACGTAGCCGAGCAGCGGCGCGAACCGGGCGATCAGCCCGGTCGCCAGGGCGACGAGGAGCGGCGTCAGCACCGCCTGCGCCGTCGTGGCGAAGCCGACGATCCAGTCGCCCCAGGGCAGCACGACGGCGCCCCCCGCCGCGGCGAGGGCGGGCGGGGCCGCGAGGCCGATCGAGAGGGCACCGGCGAGCGCCGGCGCCGCGGAGAAGCGGGACATGGTCGAATCCTTCGGCTGGGGTTGCGCGGCTGGACCCGGCCGGCACGGGATCTGGGATCGGGCGCGGCGGATCAGGCCCGGGCCTTCGCCGGCG
>NZ_VRVH01000666.1:0-606 GCF_008040095.1 Methylobacterium sp. WL6
GCCTCGCCCTGCCCCCCACCCTGCGAACGGCCGTCGAGACGGTGGAGCGCATCTCCCCAACGGAGCTCCTGGTCGGGGCCTACGCGCTGGATCCGGACCAGCCGAGCCGAAGCCTGCATCTCGCCCTGTTCTGCGGCGGGCGCCTCGCCGCCTTGGACAAGCCGCGGCGCTTGCGCCGGGACCTCGCGGCTCGGCCTGGCTTCGAAGCGATGAGCGAGCGGCGGATCGGCTATCGCCTGCGCATCCCTGCCGATTCCTGCAGCCGGGAGAACGCGGTCGCGGCGCTCGTCGACGAGACCGGCCTGATGAAGGCGCTCGCCGTCCCGCGAGCCGGGTGGTGATCGGGATCCACGTCGGCGGGGGCGGCGGGCGATGACCGGCATGCGTCGTGGCGATGCCGGGCCCTGGTTCGTCGATTGCATCCGCGTTCCGCCGCGTCGCCGCGCCGAGCGCGACGCCGCGACCTGTGATCCGAGCCGAGGAGCGCACATGCCGACGCATCACGAGATCCCGGCCACCCCCGACAAGATGGTGCTCGGCTACTTCGACGCCGCGCTGCCGCCGGTGCTCGAGATCGCGTCCGGGGACACGGTCACCCTCCATTCC
>NZ_VRVH01000667.1:0-605 GCF_008040095.1 Methylobacterium sp. WL6
GCGAACTCGGTGCTGTTGTTGCGGTTCAGGCCGCTCTGCACGACGGTCACGCCCGGCGAGGTCAGGGTCACGGTGCCGGTCGAGTTGGAGGCGAAGGCGCCGTTGTTGCGGCCGCCCTGGTCGAGGTTCACGTACAGGCCTTCCACCTTCAGCGTCACGGCCGAGGAGCGGAAGAAGTTCAGGAACGAGTCGGTCGGCAGGGCGTACTCGACGCCGGCGCCGGCGGCCCAGCCGGTCTGGAAGTCGTTGCG
This sequence comes from Methylobacterium sp. WL6, assembly GCF_008040095.1. NCBI lineage: Bacteria > Pseudomonadati > Pseudomonadota > Alphaproteobacteria > Hyphomicrobiales > Methylobacteriaceae > Methylobacterium > Methylobacterium sp. WL6. The sequence goes on from NZ_VRVH01000667.1 coordinate 252, forward strand.
GGACACGCCCGAGCCGAAGTCACGGCCGCCGCCGCTGCCGTAGGCGAAGCCGCCGGTGCCGTACACGAGGGTGCGGTCGAAGGCGTAGCCGAGGCGACCGCGCACGGTGCCGAAGTAGTCGAGGCTGGAGAGGCCCGACGGGTTGTAGATCAGGTTGCCAGGCAGGATGCCGCCGCCAGCGACGCCGGGGGTGGCCGAGAAGCGGTTGCGGTTCTGGCCGAAGTCGACGTACTGCGCGTCGGCCTCGATGCCGATCACGACGCCCGAGCCCGGGGTGAACTGGTAGTTGTAGCCGACCTGGCCACCGCCGGTGAAGCCGTCGTTGCCGCGGCTGCCGCCGAAGGCGAGCACGCC
>NZ_VRVH01000668.1:0-604 GCF_008040095.1 Methylobacterium sp. WL6
CTCTACGCGCCGGGCGGTGCCGCGGCGCCGGACCTCCGGGCGCTCGCCCGCCGGCTGTCGCGCCCCGTCCGCCTGCGGGGCGCGGGCCCGGTCGCGGCCGACCGGCTCCATCCGCTCGACGGCCCCTTGAACGGCCCCTTGGACGGCCCCCTCGATCGCCCGCTCGGCCGCTGACGCCCGGCGCCGGGCCCTCCTCAGTCGACCGCGATGGCGACGAGGGAGAACAGCCCGGCGAGCAGCAGGTTGGCGACGAGCACGAGGGCGATGACGGTCATGGACATCTTGTCGGTTGGGGCGGCCGGTCCGGCGCGCCGCCGTCCATAGCCCGGGCGCCCGGGCGCTGTCCGCGGGGCCGCCGGCGAAGCGCGAAAAGTCCCGCCGGCGATGCAGGCCGGCCACGTCACCGCGGAGCCGCAGGCAAGCGCCGATGGCGCGTCGGAACGTGCACGCCTTGCGTGTGCAACGCTTTCCCCACACCATCGTTAACGATCAGTTCGCGAACGGGGTGCGGCATGACGATGACAGCGATCGGCGGGGCCCTGACGGCGGCGTCCGGCTTCTTCGGCCTCGGCGGCCGCGACGTGCAGATCAGACTTCTGCTCGG
>NZ_VRVH01000669.1:0-599 GCF_008040095.1 Methylobacterium sp. WL6
CTGCGCGCGACCGCGAGGCCGATCTCGGTGAGCGGGCGGACGAGGTCTTCCGCCTCCAGCACGGCGCGCATGTAGGGATGGCGAGCGAGGCGCTTGGGCGCGAAGGTCTGGCCCACGGGCTCGCCGAACAAGATGTTCTCGCCGACCGTGGCCTGATGGTTGTAGCGGGCGGGATCGAACGGCTCGACCAAGCGCTCCGCCCCTTCCGCCTTCAGCATCGTCCGCATCGTGACGCGGGCGGCCACCAAGGCGCGGGCGAAGTCGGGGGCGGCGACCGGATCGACCCGGGCGAGGAGGCCGCGGGAATAGGCGAAGGCATCGAGCCCGGTGATCCGCAGGATCTCGACGAAGGCGGGCTGATCGGGGGCGGCCGCGGGATCCGCGCCGTAGAGGATGTTGGCGCGGAGCGTCCCCTCGACCAGGATCGCCTCGCCGGCGGCGAACGCGATCCGGCGGGCGCGATCCGCGGCGTCGAACGCGCCGAGATCGTGCCCGGCATAGGTGACGTTGCCCGCCGTCGGCGCGACCTGGCCCGCGAGGATCGCCGCGAGCACCCGGGCGCCGCTGCCGCGGATGCCTGTGATCGCGACGTGCGAGGG
>NZ_VRVH01000066.1:0-21180 GCF_008040095.1 Methylobacterium sp. WL6
CCGGCCCACGGCGCGGGGCCGGCCGACGCCACCACCGTCGCCCGGGAACCGGCGACCGGGACCGAGACCGTGACCGGTGCGGCGGCCAGCGCGCCCGACATCCAGCCGGTCGACGTCGCCGCCTCCCTCGCCCACGACGCCGTCAACGACGCGGCGCCGGCCGAGGCGGAGCCGGAGAAGCGCGGCTGGTGGACCCGGCTGACCTCGGGCATGAAGCGGACCTCCTCGGCCCTGTCCGACCGCGTCACCGGGTTGTTCACCAAGCGCAAGCTCGACGCCAACACCCTGGAGGACCTGGAGGACGCGCTGATCCAGGCGGATTTCGGCGTCGAGACCGCGACGCGGATCTCGGAGGCCGTCGGCAAGGGCCGCTACGAGAAGGGCATCTCCCCCGACGAGGTCCGGGCGATCCTGGCGACCGAGGTCGAGCGCGCGCTGGAGCCGGTGGCCAAGCCCCTGGTGATCGACGCCGCCAAGAAGCCGTTCGTGGTCCTGATGATCGGCGTGAACGGCGCCGGCAAGACCACGACGCTGGGCAAGCTTTCCCTCAGCCTCAAGGCGGAAGGGCGCTCGGTGATGCTTGCGGCGGGCGACACCTTCCGCGCGGCCGCCATCGAGCAGCTCAAGGTCTGGGGTGCGCGCACCGGCACGCCGGTGGTGAGCGGGGCGCAGGGCGCGGACGCGGCGGGCCTGGCCTTCGACGCCCTGAAGCGCGCCAAGGCCGAGGGCACCGACGTGCTCCTGATCGACACTGCCGGCCGGCTCCAGAACAAGGCCGGCCTGATGGCGGAGCTCGAGAAGATCATCCGCGTGCTGCGCAAGAGCGACCCGGAAGCGCCGCACGCCACGCTGCTGGTGCTCGACGCCACCGTCGGCCAGAACGCGCTGTCGCAGGTCGAGCTGTTCTCCAAGGCCGCGCCGGTCTCGGGCCTGGTGATGACCAAGCTCGACGGCACCGCGCGCGGCGGCATCCTGATCGCGCTCGCCGCGAAGTTCGGCCTGCCCGTCCACTTCATCGGCGTCGGCGAGGGCGTCGACGACCTGGAGCCGTTCGCGGCACGGGACTTCGCGCGGGCGATCGCGGGGCTGGAGAAGGGCTGAGGCCGATCGCCTCCGGTAGACCTCACCATTCCCCGTCGGTAGAGACGCCCTCACGTGACGGACCGTTCGGGGACGTGACGGACCGCTCGGATTCCGTGGCCAGACGCATGCAGATCGAATCCGTCCCCCCGCACCGCCACCTGCCGCCGGCCCTGAAGCTCGCCCTGGAGATGGGGCCGCTGGTGATCTTCTTCCTCGGCAACGCCTATGCCGAGCGCTTCGGCGTCGCCGCCGATCAGAAGCTGTTCGTGGCGACCGGGGTGTTCATCGCGGCGACGGTGCTGGCGCTCGCCGTGCACTTCGCCCTGGTGCGCCGGCTGCCGATCATGCCGATGGTCTCGGGCGTGGTGGTGGTCGTGTTCGGCGGGTTGACCCTCTATCTGCAGGACAAGACCTTCATCATGGTGAAGCCCACCATCGTGAACACCCTGTTCGGCCTGGTGCTGCTCGGCGGGCTCGCCTTCGGCAAGTCCCTGCTCTCGGTGGTGCTCGACTCGGTGTTCTCGCTCACCGAGGAGGGATGGCGGAAGCTGACCTTCCGCTGGGGCCTGTTCTTCCTCGCGCTGGCACTGATCAACGAGGTGGTGTGGCGGACCCAGAGCGAGGATTTCTGGGTGAACTTCAAGGTCTTCGGCATCATGCCGCTGACCGTGGTGTTCGCGCTGGCCCAGACGCCCCTGCTCACGCGCTACGAGCGCAAGAAGACCGACGCTTGAATCGGGCGCAAGCCGAACCGGCGCCGCCGGCTCGGCGGACGGCCCGCCCGGGCCGGTGAGGACCGTCCCTTCCTACTTCGCGGCCACCTTCCCGGCCGCCCGGATCTTGGCGATCACGTCCGCGAGGTTCTCCGGCGTGACGATGCCGACGAGCTTGTCGCGGATCACGCCGTCCGGGCCGATGATGAAGGTCTCGGGCACGCCGTAGACCCCGAAATCGATGCCGACGCGGCCGGTTTCGTCGTGGCCCACCGCCTGGAACGGGACGCCGTTCTTGGCGAGGAAGCGGCGCCCGTTCTCGGCCGCGTCCTTGTAGTCGATCCCGACGAGCCGGATGCCGGGCTCGCGCGCCAGCCGCATCAGCATCGGATGTTCGACCTGGCACGGCGCGCACCACGAGGCCCAGACGTTGAGCACCGTGACGCCGCCCTTCAGGTCGGCGCTCGACAGGCCCGGCACCGGCTTGCCGTCCGCGGTCAGGCCGGGCACCGCCGGGAGCGCGAAGCTCGGCACCGGCTTGCCGATCAGCGCGGAGGGGAGGGCGGCCGGATCGACGCCGGAGCGCAGGCGCAGGAAGAACACGCCGGCCAGCACCGCGAAGGCCAGCACCGGGACGACGACGAGGAGCGAGCGGCGGACCGGCTCCGGAGGGGCCTCGACGCTCACCGGCGATCCTCCGGCTGGAGCTGGGCCAGCGCCCGCCTCTGGGCCCGCCGGTCGCGGATCGCGTTGAGGACGAGGGCCGCCATCACCAGGGCGGTGAACGCGTAGGAGGCGAGGATGAAGCCGCCGTGGCTGCCGAGGTCGAAGGTCATGGGTTCAGGCGATCCGGATCGGTTTCATGCGTGGGCCGCCCGCTCGAGGGCGGCGACGTCCAGCTTGATCATGCCCTGCATGGCCGAGAAGACCCTGGCGGACACGGCGCGGTCCGGGTCGGCCAGGAGGCGGGGAAGCACCTCCGGCACAACCTGCCAGGGAATGCCCCAGCGGTCGCGGAGCCAGCCGCACATGATCGCGGTGCCGCCGTCGGCGGTCAGGCCCGCCCAGAGCCGGTCGACCTCGGCCTGATCGGCGCAGGAGACGGAGATCGACGCCGCCATGCCGTACTCGACCGGCGTGCCGCCGTTCAGCGCCTGGAAGCTCTGGCCGCCGAGGGTGAACGCGACGAGGATCACGTCGCCCGCGGCGCCGCCCGGCCACGCGCTCGGCGCGCGCTGGATGTGATCGATGCGGGAATCGGGCACGAGCCCGACATAGCGGCGCACCGCCGCCTCCGCATCGGTGCCGAACCAGAGGCAGGTTCTCACCGTCTTCATGGGCCGCGTCTCCTTCCGGGATGCGGGGCACGCCGCACGCGGGCGCGTCTCGCGATCAGACGGCCTGGCCGAGCGGCAGGTCGCGCCCGGCGTCCGAGGTCGTCACGGTCGACCCGGCATCGAGGCGCTCGGCCTCGCGGATCGTCAGGGTCCGCACGCGCCGGCGCATGATCTCGGTCCGCATGGCATAGAGGTGCAGGGTGGTGCCGCCGAGGGTGGCGGCGCCGATCATCACCAGCAGCGGGTAGAGCATCGACGGGTCGATGGTCGAGCCGCCCATGCGCAGGATCGAGGCCGGCTGGTGCAGGGTCGACCACCAGTTCACTGAGAACTTGATGATCGGCAGGTTGATCGCGCCGACGAGCGTCAGGATCGCGACGGAGCGGGCGGCCCGGTTCGGGTCCTCCATCGTCCGCCACAGGGCGATGATGCCGCAGTAGATCAGGAACAGGATCAGCATCGAGGTGAGCCGCGCGTCCCAGACCCAGTAGGTGCCCCACATCGGCTTGCCCCAGAGCGAGCCGGTGACGAGGCAGATCAGGGTGAAGGCCGCCCCGATCGGCGCGGCGGCGCGCTGCGCCACGTCGGCGAGCGGATGGCGCCAGACCAGGGTGCCGACCGCCGACAGGCTCATCGACGCGTAGAAGAACACCCCGAGCCAGGCCGCCGGCACGTGGATGAACATGATCCGCACGGTCTCGCCCTGCTGGTAGTCGGGCGGGGCGACGAACCAGGACAGGTAGAGCCCGAGCGCGAGGATCGCGGTCGAGATCGCGGCGAGCCACGGCACCAGCGTGCCGGACCAGCGCATGAAGTGACTCGGGTTGGACAGGCGCGTCCACAGGGGCGTCGACATGGGCGATGTCTTAGCCCGGGGTGCGGTGCAGCGGCAATGCGCACGTCTGGCGCAGCCTCGCTCGGCGCGGGCACCGGCGGCATGAGCCCTCAACGCGCGCAGGCGTCGATGTCGCCGCATGCGCCGCCCGGTGAGCCCGGTCGGCGGACGCAGCGGTCGATCAATCACCCCTGGAGGCCGCCGATCCGTCGTGCGGCGTCGCAGGGTGGAACGGTCACTCGCACTCGGAGAGGACGAGCTTGCAGCTGGGGCACTTGTCGAAGGCCATCTCCTTGGCGGCGGCCTCGGTCCGGCCCCAGCCCACGCCGTAGGTGGTGCGATTGGAGACGTAGGCGCCGCAGGCGTCGAAGCGGGCGACGACCTTGCAGTTGTCGTTGCCCATCTTGGCGCATTGGCGCATCGCGGCGGCGCCCGCGGCCTCGCGCGAATCGCCCCAGCCGATGCCGTAGCCCTCGTCGCCGGCCTTCTGGCCCTCCTCGGTGTCCACGGCGAAGGCGCCGGCCGCGGCGGCGGGAGCGGTCGCGAGGAGCGCCAGGAGCAGCGCGGACATCAGGGTCTTCATCGTTACGTCCCCATCGAGCTTGACAGGGCGGCCGAACCCTTCGCGCCGCCGCTGCCAGCCGTCTGATAAGGCAGGGCGGCGCAAAGGAAATTGCACGACCGTTCCGATCTCTTGCGCGAGCGTCCCGCCCTCATTCCGACCAGCGCAGGGCCGCCGCCGCCGCGAAGGTGCCGACCAGCGCGGCGATCAGGCTGAGGCCGGACAGGATCATCAGCGGGGTGGCGAAGGGGACGGTGCCGCCGAGGGCCGACTGCGCGGCCGAGACGCCGAAGATCAGCGTCGGGATCATCAAGGGCAGCACCAGCACGGCGAGGATTAGGCCGCCCCGGCGGATCGAGGCGGTGAGCGCCGCGCCGACCGCGCCGACGAAGGTCAGCGCCGGCGTGCCGACGAGCAGCGTCAGGGCGGTCGCGGCCATGGCGGTCCCGTCGAGCGCGACGAGCAGGCCGAACAGCGGCGAGGCCAGCGCCAGGGGCAGCCCGGTGGTGATCCAGTGCGCGATCACCTTGGCCAGCACCACGAGCTCAAGCGGCACCGGCGCGGCGGTCATCAGGTCCAGCGAGCCGTCCTCCTCGTCGGCCTGAAACAGCCGGTCGAGGCCGATCAGCGTCGCCAGCACCGCCGAGAGCCAGAGGATGGCCGGGCCGATCCGCGAAAGCAGGTTGAGGTCCGGCCCGAGGGCGAACGGCACCAGCGCCACGATCATCAGGAAGAAGACCAGCGACAGCATGCCCGACCCGCCGACGCGGGAGGCCAGCGTCAGGTCGCGGGCGACGAGGGCTGCGAGGATGCGGATCACGCCCACGCCTCCTCCGCGTCGTCCGCCGGCTCGGGCGCCCGCGGAGCGGCCTGCGCGATGTGGAGGTTGCGCGCGTCCTCGAGCCCGAGGGCCTGGTGGGTGGCGGCGATGACGAGGCCGCCGGCCGCCCGGTGCTCGGCCATCAGACCGGCGAGCACGCCCTGCGAGGCGGTGTCGAGGGCGGCCGTCGGCTCGTCGAGGAGCCAGAGCGGGCGCGCGCAGACGAGGAGCCGCGCCAGCGCCACCCGCCGCCGCTGCCCGGCGGACAGGTAGGCGACCGGCAGGTCGAGCGCGTGGGCGAGGCCGAGCCGGTCGAGCGCCGCCCGCGGGCTCAGCCGCTTCGTCCCGAGAAGGCTTTGCGCGAAGGCGAGGTTCTCGGCCGCCGTCAGGCTGCTCTTCAGCCCGTCGCGATGGCCGACGGCGTGCAGGCACTCGGGCAGGGCCGCCTCGCCCATGTCGTGGACGGTGAGCCGGCCCGAATCCGGCCGCAGCCGCCCGGACAGGATCGCGAGCAGGCTCGACTTGCCCGCGCCGTTGCGGCCGGTGACGGTGATCGCCTCGCCCGGGCCGATGGCGAAGGTCAGCCCGGAGAAGATTTTTCGCCCCGAGCGGCGGCAGCAGAGGGCATCGACGGTCAGCCGCACGAAGGTTGCCTGTTCAGAGAATGAAACGCTTCGATCTACCGGTAGATCGCGCGCCGGTGGCCGATCCGTACCACGACGACCCTGACGGTCGCGTCGTCGATCGCAGCGATGATCCGGTAATCGCCGACCCGATATTTCCAGAGGCCGCCCAGCCGCGAACCTTTGAGCGCCTCACCGAGGCTTCTCGGATCGTCCAGGGGCGACAGGCGATCCCGCAGGAAACGGAGAATCCGCGCGGCGGCCTCACGATCGAGCCTATCGAGTTCGCGTTCCGCGGACCGTTCGAACTCAATCCGACAAGCCATGCCGATCCATCACCGCCTGCAGCGTGACGGTCCGGCTCTCGCCGCTTTTCAGGGCTGCGACCCGGCTCTCCGCAAGCTCGACGTCCTCGATCTCGTCGAGGTGGTCTTGGATCGCCTCACGCACGTGATCGTCCGCGCTGCGGCCGGTGCGTCGGGCCAGGGCGTCGAGGCGGCGTTCGATCTCCGGCGGCAGGTCGAGGGCGAGCATGGAAGTCTCCGAGGCGCGTCAGGCTTACGATGGCGGCGCGCATCCGTCCATTCTCGGCACCAAGCCCTCTTGCACGACGAGCCCACGACACCCGCGCCGCCTTGCCCGATTGCGCAAGACGAAGGAGCCGCGCAACCTCACCGTCATCGGGCAAGCGGCGTTCCGCGATCGTGGGACGCCGGGACGCACCGCCGACACGGAGGATGTCGCCATGACCAAGCCGTCGCAATCCGCGAAGCTGCGCGTGAACGACCCGCGGGTCCGCACCGAAGCCGAAATGGCCCGGGATCCCGACGCGCTCGCCGGCCGCGCGATGGTGGAGGCGCGGGTCGCGCGCTGCACCGCGGACGAGCAGGCCGCGTTCTGGGCGGCGGTGCGGCGCTGCTTCGGCGGCCCGGCGCCGGAAGCCGCCGCCTGAGCCGGACGGGACCGAGGACGCGGGCGGACAGCCTCGCGGCACTGTCACCCGCGACCCGGTAGCGGGCAAATTCGAATCGTTCTATACGGTCCCCAGGCTGCGCCGCGCGACCTTCGAGCGTCCAATTCGCTCCTCGCGCACCCTCCTGCCCGGGCACCCCCGGGGCGGCGCGCGCTCCCTGCGAGCGCAGTCAGGCCGAACACCGGTTTCGTGGCGCGGGTTATGCCTGCGCGTGTTCGACAAACGCCAGCGAGGATCAGACCAGCCGTGGCTTCCATCGACAGCTTCAAGTCCCGACAGACGCTTCAGGCGGCGGGCAAGACCTACACCTACTACTCGATCCCCGAGGCCGAGAAGAACGGGCTCGCCAACTCCACGGCCCTGCCGTTCTCGATGAAGGTGATCCTCGAGAACCTCCTGCGCTACGAGGACGACCGTTCGGTCAGGAAGGGCGACATCGAGGCGACGGTCGCCTGGGTCGACAACCGCGGCAAGACCGAGACCGAGATCGCCTTCCGCCCCTCCCGCGTGCTGATGCAGGACTTCACCGGCGTGCCCGCCGTCGTCGACCTCGCCGCGATGCGCGACGCGATGGTGGCCCTCGGCGGCGACCCGCAGAAGATCAACCCGCTGGTGCCGGTCGACCTCGTGATCGACCATTCGGTGATCGTCGACGAGTTCGGCACGCCGAAGGCGCTGGCCGACAACGTCGCGCTGGAATACGAGCGCAACGGCGAGCGCTACACCTTCCTCAAGTGGGGCCAGTCGGCGTTCGACAACTTCTCCGTGGTCCCGCCCGGCACCGGCATCTGCCACCAGGTCAACCTCGAGTACCTGTCGCAGACCGTGTGGACGAAGCGGGACCCCGACGCCTCGGACGGCTCCGAGATCGCCTATCCCGATTCGCTCGTCGGCACCGATTCGCACACCACCATGGTCAACGGCATGGCCGTGCTCGGCTGGGGCGTCGGCGGCATCGAGGCGGAAGCCGCGATGCTCGGCCAGCCGCTGTCCATGCTGATCCCCGAGGTCGTCGGCTTCAAGCTCTCCGGCAAGCTGCCCGAGGGCACCACCGCCACCGACCTCGTGCTCACCGTCACGCAGATGCTGCGCAAGAAGGGCGTGGTCGGCAAGTTCGTGGAGTTCTACGGCCCCGGCCTCGACGAGATGGCGGTGGCCGACCGCGCCACGATCTCGAACATGGCGCCCGAATACGGCGCGACCTGCGGCTTCTTTCCGATCGACCGCAAGACCATCGACTTCCTGAAGGTCACCGGCCGCACCGACGAGCGCATCGCGCTGGTCGAGGCCTACGCCAAGGCGCAGGGCATGTGGCGCGACGCCCAGACCCCCGACCCGGTCTTCACCGACACGCTCGCGCTCGACATGGGCGACGTGCGGCCCTCGCTCGCCGGCCCCAAGCGCCCGCAGGACCGGGTGCTGCTCGACGCCGCCAAGCCCGGCTTCGCCGGCTCGATGGAGACCGAGTTCCGCAAGGCGGCCGACATCGCCAAGCGCTACCCGGTGGAGGGCGCGAACTACGACATCGGCCACGGCGACGTAGTGATCGCGGCGATCACGAGCTGCACAAACACCTCGAACCCGTCGGTGATGATCGGCGCCGGGCTGCTGGCCCGCAACGCGGTGGCCAAGGGCCTGCGCTCGAAGCCCTGGGTGAAGACCTCGCTGGCGCCGGGCTCGCAGGTCGTCGCCGAGTACCTCGAGAAGGCCGGGCTGCAGCAGCCGCTCGATGCGCTGGGCTTCAACCTCGTCGGCTTCGGCTGCACCACCTGCATCGGCAATTCCGGCCCGCTGCCGGCCGCGATCTCGAAGGCGATCAACGACAACGACGTCGTGGCCGCGGCGGTGCTCTCGGGCAACCGCAACTTCGAGGGCCGCGTGAACCCCGACGTGCGGGCGAACTACCTCGCCTCGCCGCCGCTCGTCGTCGCCTACGCCCTCGCCGGCTCGATGCAGATCGACATCACCACCGAGCCGCTCGGCACCGGCTCGGACGGCCAGCCGGTCTACCTCAAGGACATCTGGCCGACGACGGCCGAGGTGGCGCAGTTCATCGAGGCGAACATCACCTCGGCGCTGTTCAAGTCGCGCTACGCCGACGTCTTCACCGGCGACGCGAACTGGCAGGGGGTCGAGGTCACCGAGGCAGAGACCTTCGCCTGGAACGGCGGCTCCACCTACGTGCAGAACCCGCCCTACTTCGAGGGGATGCAGAAGGAGCCGGCGCCGATCACCGACATCCAGGACGCCCGCATCCTCGGCCTGTTCCTCGACTCGATCACCACCGATCACATCTCGCCGGCCGGCAACATCCGCGCGGCCTCGCCCGCCGGCGCCTACCTGCAGGAGCATCAGGTCCGGGTGCAGGACTTCAACCAGTACGGCACCCGCCGCGGCAACCATCAGGTGATGATGCGCGGCACCTTCGCCAACATCCGCATCAAGAACCAGATGGTGCGCGATCCCGCCGGCCAGGTGGTCGAGGGCGGCTGGACCCTGTTCCAGCCCTCGGGCGAGCAGATGTACATCTACGACGCGGCGCAGAGATACGCCGAGGCCGGCACCCCGCTCGTGGTCTTCGCGGGCAAGGAGTACGGCACCGGCTCGTCGCGCGACTGGGCGGCCAAGGGCACGAAGCTGCTCGGCGTGCGCGCGGTCGTGGCCGAGAGCTTCGAGCGCATCCACCGCTCGAACCTCGTCGGCATGGGCGTGGTGCCGCTGGTGTTCCAGGGCGAGACCTCGTGGGCCTCGCTCGGGCTCAAGGGCGACGAGACCGTCACGATCAAGGGCCTCGCCGGCGAGCTGAAGCCGCGCCAGACCCTGACGGCCGAGATCACCGCGGCCGACGGCACCAAGCAGGAGGTGCCGCTGACCTGCCGCATCGATACGCTGGACGAGCTGGAATACTTCCGCAACGGCGGGATCCTGCCCTACGTGCTGCGCTCGCTCGCAGCCTGAAGCTCGGGTCGGGCGGTCCTTGGGTCGCCCGGCCTCACGACACGTCGTCGAGCCGCCGCGGGTCCGTCCCGCGGCGGCTCTTTTCATGCGGTGCGTGCCGGTCGGATCAGGCGGCCGCCTGCGCCGCGTCGAACGCCGCCGCGAAGGCGGCGCCGGGCCGCGCGGTGCAACGATCGACCCAGGCATCGATGGCCGGCACGCCGGGCTTGCCGAACCACGCGAAGGGCGAGTGCAGCAGCAGGTCGACCGCGGTGAAGCGGTCCCCGAGCAGGAACGGGCCGCCGGCGAGTGCGGAGGCCAGGCGTGCCCTGGCCTCCGCGCCGTTCCGGAACGTCTGCGTCAGGAACGGGTGATCCAGCCCGGCGGCCTCGACGACCAGAACCGGCTCCAGCACGCCCGCGTACCAGGCGAGCCACCCGAGATAGGCGCCGCGCTGCCTATGCCCGTGGGGGACGGCGAGCCCGGACTTCGGGAACAGCTCGGCGAGGTACTGCACGATGGCGCTCGATTCGCGGACCAGCGTGCCGTCGTGGTCGAGCATCGGCACCTTGCCCTCGGGATGCGGGTTGCCGGGATCGCGGATCCCCGACCCGTCCCTGCGCGGGATGGTCACCCGCTCGATCCGGACGTCGTCGAGGGCGTCGAGCTCCTTGAGCAGGGCGACGATGCGGGTCGAGCGGCTGTTGGGGGAATGGTAGAGCGTGATCACGGCGATCTCCTGCTGGCGGGTCGGCAGGGGATGGTCTAGCCAAGGTCTCCTGCCAGTTTCCGTCAGTTGCACGATGGCCCGAGCCGACCGGCTGCTCCGACTGCTGCATGCGATGCGCGTCCTGCCGGCGCCGGTGACGGCGGCCCGGCTGGCCGAGGAGACCGGGGTGTCGTTGCGATCGATCTATCGCGACATCGACAGCCTGCGCACGGCCGGCGCCGGGATCGAGGGCGAGCGCGGCTACGGCTATCGCCTCGTCGAGGACGTCGCGCTGCCGCCGCAGACCTTCGACCGGATCGAGATCGAGGCCCTGGTGCTGGGTCTCGGTGAGGTCCGCCACATGGGCGACCCGGCGCTCGCGGAGGCCGCCGCCTCGGTGCTGGCGAAGGTCGCGGCAACGCTGTCCGACCGGCGCGAGCAGCACCTGCTCCACGCGGTGTCGCAGGTCCGCCGCTTCGGGACGCGCTACCCGGCGACCTTCGACATGACGACGATCCGCACCGGGTGCTGGCGCGAGGAGGCGGTGACCATCCGCTATGCCGACAAGGACGGAGCGACGACCGTGCGGACGATCCTGCCGCTCTCCATCGTCTACCTCGACGACAAGATGACGGTGCTGGCTTGGTGCTGCCTGCGCGCGGCGTTCCGCATGTTCCGCGCCGACCGCATCGCGGCGGCGGAACCGGCCGGCACCAGCTTCCACCCGCGACGGGTGGCGTTGCTGCGCAGCTACGTCGCCGAGCTCGGCCGCCGCGGATGATGCGGGCCGGGCCCGCCGGCCGGGCGATGCGCGTCTGAGCCAGAAATAAGAGCCAGCGACCGCGAATAGATTGTGCGCAAGGGTGTTTTGCGGCCGCCGCCGCCCCATAACCTCCCGACCACAACCGGGAGATGCCCCATGAAGACCCTGAATGTCCTCGCCCTTGCCGGCCTGATGACCCTGTCCGGCGCCGCCCTCTCGGCCCAGGCGCTGGAGCGCGTCCGCGGCACGATCGAGAAGGCCGACGGCGGCATGGTGACGATCAAGACCGTCGACGGCGCGACCGAGACCGTCGACGTCGGCGGCGCCAAGTTCGCCTGGGTGGTGAAGTCGAGCCTCGACCAGATCAAGGACGGCGTCTTCATCGGCACCGCGACCAAGGGCGAGAACCCGATGACGGCGCTCGAGGTGGTGCTGTTCCCCGAGTCGATGCGCGGCACCGGCGAGGGCCATTACGGCTGGGATTCGATCACCGACCACACCGCCGCGGGCGGCACGGCGGTGAAGAGCTCGATGACCAACGGCACCGTCAAGGCCGAGTCGGGCACGCCGCGCGTCAAGAGCGCGATGACCAACGGCACGGTGAAGGCCGACACGGCCGGCGCCTCCGGCACGAAGACGTTGACCGTCGGCTACGGCAAGGACGGTGCGGCCAAGACCATCGAGGTGCCGCCGACCGCGCCGATCGTCGCCTTCGAGCCGGCCGACAAGGCGATCCTGATGCCCGGATCGAAGATCTTCGCCGTGGTCGACAAGGCCGGATCGAAGATCGAGGGCAAGCTGATCGCCGTCGGCAAGGACGGCCTCACCCCGCCGATGTGATCCCGGGCGCCGGCGGCACGCGGGTCCGTGCCGCCGCGCCTGACTGGTCATGTCCGAACGGCCGCGGGACCTCGAATCCCGCGGCCGTTCGCATGTCAGGGGGCCTTCGCGTCCGCGCCGACCGTGAACTCGCGCCACAGCAGCATCAGCGCCGCCATCACCGCCGGGCCGAGGAACAGGCCGAGCAGGTGGAAGGTCTCGACCCCGCCGAGGATGCCGAGCAGCACCCACAGGAACGGCAGCTTGGTCGTGCCGCCGATGAGCGCCGGGCGCACGAAGTGGTCGGCCACGAACGTCACGACGAAGCCGGCCACGGCCACGATCACCGCCGCCTTCACCGAGCCGGCGGCCACCAGCAGCAGCGCCGCGATGGCGATGGCGAGCGCGGCGCCGAACGGGATCATCGCGGCGACCGCGGTGAACGCGCCGAGCAGCACCGGGTGCGGCACGCCGGCGAAGTAGTAGACGATGCCCAGCACGACGCCCTCGCCGAGGCCGACGAGGACGAGGCCGTCGACCGTGCCGTGCACCGAGGCGACCATCTGCCGGCCGACCCGCTCGCCGCGCGGCCCGAACAGGCGGTTGCAGGCGACGAGGACCTGATCGCGGATGGTGCGGCCGTCGCGGAACAGGAAGAACAGCGCGACCAGGCTGAAGCCGAACAGCACGATGCGGTGCACCACCTCCTTGCCGACGTTGCGCGACACCCCGATCACCGAATCGTTGTCGAGCCTGCGCAGCATGTCGGACCCGGCATCCGGATGGCTGAGGTTGGCGCTCCACCACGCCGAGGCCTGCGCCGCGCCGTAGGGCAGGTGGTTGACGACGTCCGGCACCGGAATGCCGTCCTTCTCGGCCGCGCGCACGAAGTCGAGGACGTCGTGGGCCTCGCGCGCCGCCTGGATGCCGAGGACGACGAGCGGCGCGAGGAAGACGAGGGCGACAAGGAGCGTCGCGACGAGCGGAAGCACGACGTTGTGTCCGCCCGGCGGGAAGCGCCGCTCGACGCGCACGTAGAGCGGCCACAGCGCGATCGCGAGCACCACCGCCCAGGCCAGCGCCGGCAGGAAGCCGGACAGGATCCAGAGCCCGAGGGCGGCGAGCGCCAGCACCAGCACGACGCGGGCGACGCCCTGGCCCCTGGCCTTCTCCACCGGCGGAAGCGGCGGCGCGTGTTCGGTGCGAAGCGTCTGGTCCATCAGGCGGGTCCTCCGGCGCGATCCGCCGCGCGCTCATGTAGGCCGCCGCGGGACCTTTGCCATACGCGGAATCCGGGCCCCGGGGGCGGCACGGTTGCCGGGCCGGACCCCCTCGTGTAGAGGTCGCGGCCACATGACGGGGCGGCGCGCGGCGCCCTCCGCCACTGGGCCGTGCGGATGGGGGCGCCGCGTCGAGCACCGGCGGCGGCCCGTCGCACCAATCCCGATTCGGCGAGAACGCATGTCAGACCAGCCCAGCACCGGCACCGCCACCTTCGAGCGCGTGGCCGACATCATCGCCGACACCGCCGACATCCCGCGCGAGAAGATCACGCCCGAGAGCCACGCGATCGACGATCTCGGCATCGACAGCCTCGCCTTCCTCGACATCGCGTTCGCCGTCGACAAGGCCTTCGGGATCAAGCTGCCGCTCGAGCGCTGGACCCAGGAAGTCAACGAGGGCAAGGTCCCGGCCGAGGAGTACTTCGTGCTGAAGAACCTCTGCGCCCGCATCGACGCGCTGGTCGCGGAGAAGGCCGCCAAGGTCTGATCCCGGGGTCTCGGCACCGAGACCGGCACCGGCAAGACCCGGGCGGCGACGCCCGGACCGAACGACCCTCCGAAAGCCTGCGGATCGGCAGCCCATGCGCCTCGAATATTTCGAGATGATCGATTCCGTGGTGAGCCTCGACCGCGCCGCCGGCCGGATCGAGGCCCTGGCCCAGGTGCCGATGGAGAGCCCGGTCTTCGAAGGGCACTTCCCCGGCCATCCGCTGGTTCCTGGCGTGCTGCTCACCGAGACGATGGCGCAGGCCTCGGGCTACCTCGTGCTCGCGCACCTGAACTTCGCGCAGATGCCGTTCCTGATGGCGGTGGACAAGGCGCGCTTCCGCTCCTTCGTAGGCCCTGGGGCGACGCTCAGCGTCACCGCGAGCCTGGAGCATGACGGCTCGGGCTACGCCGTGACCAAGGCCGCGATCCGCCACGACGGCAAGCTCCTGGCCGATGCCGAGCTCCGCTTCCGCACCATGCCGTTCCCGGACGGGCTCGACGCGCTGATGCGCGCGCGCACCGCGAAGATCGGCCTGGTGATGGACGGGGATCCGGCGGAGGCCCCGGCAGGAGAACCCGCATGAGCCGCGCCGTCGTCGTCACCGGGATCGGCCTCGTCTCCTGTGCCGGCGAGGGCCTGGCCGCCCATCTCGACGCGCTCGCGGCCGGCACGCCGCCGCGGACCGACGCGACGACGTTCGCGCCCTATCCCGTCCACCCGGCGCCGGCGCTCGCCTGGGACGGTCAGATCCCGAAGAAGTCCGACCAGCGGCAGATGGAGGCGTGGCAGCGCCTCGGCGTCTACGCCGCCGGGCTCGCCCTCGACTCGGCCGGCGTGAAGGACGACGACGCCTTCAAGCAGGCGCTCCACCTCGTGGTCGCGGCCGGCGGCGGCGAGCGCGACTACGCGGTCGACGGGGCGATCCTCACCGGCCTGCGCGATGCCGCCGATCCCGGCGCCTATCTCAACGAACGGTTGCAGAACGACTTGCGGCCGACGCTATTCCTGGCGCAGCTCTCGAACCTGCTCGCCGGCAACATCGCCATCGTCCACGGCGTCAGCGGCGCGTCGCGCACCTTCATGGGCGAGGAGGCGGCCGGCGTGGACGCGCTGCGCATCGGCCAGGCGCGGATCGCCTCCGGCCAGATCGACGCGATGCTGGTCGGCGGGTCCTACAGCGCCGAGCGGCCGGACGTGATGGTCGTCCACGAGATGGGCGGCTTCCTGCGCAAGCCCGACTACGCGGCGGTCTTCGCCCGCGAGGACGCACCCGGGTTCATCCTGGGCAGCTGCGCGGCCTTCCTGATGCTCGAAGCCGCCGAGACCGCCGCGGCCCGTGGGGCGCGGGCGCTCGCCCGCCTCGGACCGGTCGCGAGCGACCGCACCCGGCGCGCGCCCGGCAGCGTCTCGACCAGCCTCGACGCCCTGTGGCGGCAGGCCGGGATCGGGCAGGCGCAAGCGGTCGTCTCCGGCGCCACCGGCGTCGCGGCGATCACCGGCGAGGAGCACGCGCGCCTGTCCGCCCTGGCGCCCGACCGGCCGGTCCATGCGCTGGGCGACCTGATCGGCCACGGCCTCGAGGTGACGGCGCCGTTCGGGGCCGCCCTGGCCGCCGGGCTCGTGGCCGATCGCGGCCTGTCGGAGGTCGCGGTCACCGCCGTGGGCCACCGCCGCGGCGAGGGCGTTCTGCGCCTGATGGCCGTCTGAGCGGCGGCCGTCGCGACAGTCTCCCCGATGCGCCTTCGGCAAGGGCCACTCCGACCCGCCGCCTCATCCTGAGGCGCCCGCCTCGGCGGCCCTCGAAGGAGGCCTCCCGCCGACGCGCGATCCCTCAAGGTCTCCTTCGAGGTCTCCTTCGCGGCGGCTCGCGCCGCACCTCAGGATCAAGGGGGGATGGGAGTCGGCCGCCACGGGTCGGCCGCTTCGTCCCTGCTTTCCGGTCCTACTTCGCCGCCGTCGTCAGCGGGCAGCCGCTGGCCTCGGCGGTGGCGAAGGCCTCCGGGCCGGGCACGGTGGCGAGCTTCCTGTAGAGGTCCCACTCGCCCTTGGATTCGGCGGGCTTCTTGACCTCGAACAGGTACATGTCGTGGACCATGCGCCCGTTCGGCAGCACCTTGCCGCCCTTGGCGAAGACGTCGTCGACCGGCATCGTGTGCAGCAGCGTGTTGACCGCCTCGGTCTCGTCGGTCCCGGCGGCCTTCACCGCCTTGAGGTATTGCAGCACCGCCGAATAGGTGCCGACGTGGATCATGTTGGGCATCTTGCCGGTGCGCTTCATCAAGCGCTGCCCGAAGGCGCGGGTCTCGTCGGTGAGGTCCCAGTACCAGCCCTCGGTGAGCGTCAGGCCCTGCGCGACCTTGAGGCCGAGACCCTTCACCTCCGCCAGGGTGAACAGCAGCGCCGCGAGCCGCTGCCCGCCCTCGACGATGCCGAACTCGGCGGCCTGCTTGATGCTGTTGGAGGTGTCGAGGCCGGCATTGGCCAGCCCGATCACCTTGGCGCCGGAGCCCTGCGCCTGGAGCAGGAACGAGGAGAAGTCCTGCGCCGAGAGCGGATGGCGGACGTTGCCCAGCACCTTGCCGCCCTTCGAGGTGACGTAGCGGGCGATCTCGGCTTCCAGCGAATAGCCGAAGGCGTAGTCGGCGGTCAGCATGAACCAGGTGTCGCCGCCCTGCTGCACCAGGGCGCCGCCGGTGCCGACCGCGAGCGCGTGGGTGTCGTAGGCCCAGTGATAGCCGTAGGGCGTGCAGGCCTTGCCGGTGAGGTCGGCGGTGGCCGCGCCGGTGGTGATGGTGATCTTGCGCTTGTCCTTCGACAGGCCCTGGACCGCGAGCGCCACCGACGAGGTCGTCAGCTCCATGATCGCGTCGACGTTGTCGCGGTCGTACCATTGCCGCGCGATGCCCGACGCGATGTCGGGCTTGTTCTGGTGGTCGGCGGAGACGAGCTCGATCGGCGTCCCGTTCATCGAGCCGCCGAAATCCTCGACCGCCATCCGCGCCGCCTCGATCGAGGAGCGGCCGCCGAACTCGGCGTAGGTGCCGGACTGGTCGTTGAGGATACCGATCTTCACGACGCCGTCCGAGAAGCCCTGCGCGGCGGCGGGTGCGGCGAGCGCGGCGAGCGCGACCGCCAGCGCGAGACGGACCTGTCCCTTGGTCATGCGTATCCTCCCGGAAGACGTGATCTTGTCGATCGGCCGCCGTTCGGGCGGTCCGGGGCGCATGCTAGGCGAAGGGCGGCCGCGCAACCACGGCGGGCGTCGCCCTCCGTGTTACGCTTTGCGCGGAGCTTCATTCTCGAGGAAGGGGCGGAGCGCCGCGAGGGTCGCGGCCGGGTTCTCCTCGGCCAGGAAGTGGCCGGACTCGATCTCGGCGCCGACCGCGTTCGGCGCCAGCGTCCGCCGCCACGCCGCGAGCGCCGTCTCCGGCTTGTCGCGATCCAGGTAGCGGCTGCTGGCGAGAACGAGGACCGGCATCGCCAAGGTCCGCCCGGCGGCGATGTCGGCCCGGTCGGCCGCGCGGTCGGGGCCGGCGCCCGCGCGGTAATCCTCGCACATCGCATGGATGCGCTCGGGCACGGACCAGGCCTGGGCATAGAGGTCGAGCGCGCGCGGGTCGAACGCCGAGAGGTCCTTGGCCGACGTCCAGCCGGCGATCAGCGTCCGGAAATAGCCGTCGGGATCCCTGCCGATCGCGGTCTCCGGGTTCGGGGCCGGCTCGGCGAGGAACGGCCAGTGCGGGTTGGCGCCCGGCGCGGCCTCGATCCGCTCCCACTGGACCGCCGTCGGCACGACGTCGAGCAGCGCGAGCGTCGAGACGCGGGCGGGCTGGTCTAGGGCGAGGCGGTAGGCCACCCGCGCGCCGCGATCGTGCCCGGCGAGCGCGAAGCGGACATGGCCGATCCGCTCCATCAGCGCGACGATGGCGGCGCCGATCCGGCGCTTGGAGTAGCCGTCGTGGGCCGGATCGCCCTCTGGAGCGGCCGACCAGCCGTAGCCCGGCAGGTCGAGGCAGATCACGCGGTGGTCGCGGGCGAGGTCGGGGGCGATGCGGTGCCAGAGCGCGTGGCTCTGCGGGAAGCCGTGGAGCAGCAGGAGCGGCGGCGCATCCGCTGGGCCGCCGACGCGGGCGAAGGCCTTGCCCCAGGCCGCCTCGGTCCACAGCGCCTCGAACTCGGGAAACAGATCGTCGCCACCGCTCGACATGGGCCTTGCTCCAACCTTCGCCGATCGCGACCCGCGGGTGGCGGCGTCGCGCGCCAGCGTCAAACGCGCTCAGGGGCGTCGGGCTCCGGCGGCGATGCGCCCACGCGCGGCAGGGAATGCGAATAAAATCTTAATCCCTGTCGTAGAGGGTAGCATCACGACTGATGGTGCCCGAATGCCCGTTCAAACCCTGGAAGAGCTCGCGAGGATCGACTCCGACTGGGTCTGGCAGACCGATGCCGCGCAGAACTTCACCTATCTGTCTCCCGAGGTGGAACGCTTCCTCGGCCGAACCGCCGGCGCGCTGACCGGCACGTCGCGGATGACGATCGCCGCGAACGGCGGCGACGGCAGCTTCTGGGAGCCCTACTTCACGGCGCTCGACCGGCGGCAGGCCTTCACCGGCTTCATCTATCCCTACGCCCATCCCGACGGCCACGTGCGCTGGTTCCGCATCAGCGGCGAGCCCGTCGTCGCGCCGGACGGGACCTTCTGCGGCTATCGCGGCACCGGCACCGACATCAGCTCCGAGGGCCAGGCGCGCAGTGCCCTCGCCGACGCGCTCGCGGAGCTGCGCACCTCGCACGCCAGCCTGGTGGAGCAGAACAAGCGCTTCGAGGCGGCGCTGAGCAACATGACCCAGGGCCTGTGCCTGTTCGACGAGGCGGCGCGCCTCGTCGTCTACAACCAGCGCTATTGCGAGATCTTCGGCCTGGCACCGGAGGCCCTGCGGATCGGGATGTCCCAGCGCGAGATCTGCGCGATGCTGGTGGCGGCCGGCTGTTATCGCGGAGGCACCACCGTCGACGTCCTGTGCGAGGGCACGCGCCAGGCCCTGCTCGACCCGGACCCGAAGCCGATCCAGCGCGAGCTCGCCGACGGCCGGATCCTCGCCGTGTGCTATCGGACGATCGAGGACGGCGGCTGGGTCTCGACCTTCGAGGACATCACCGAGCGCCGCCGCAACGAAGCGCGGATCGCGCACATGGCGCGCCACGACGCGCTCACCGACCTGCCCAACCGCACGGCGTTGCGCGAGCACGGCCTCAGCATGCTCGGCAAGCCGCGGCGTGCGGGCGAGACCACGCGGCTCGCGATCCTCTGCCTCGACCTCGACCGGTTCAAGGCGGTCAACGACACGCACGGGCACGGCGCGGGCGACGCGCTCCTGCGCGCGGTGTCCGAACGGCTCTGCGCGCGTGTCCGCACCGGCGACCTGGTGGCGCGCCTCGGCGGGGACGAGTTCGCGGTGCTGCACCGCGTCGCCGACGCGGCCGGCGCGCTGGCCCTGGCCGAGCGGATGATCGAGATGGTGAGCACGCCCTACGATCTCGACGGCTACACCGTCGAGATCGGCATGAGCGTCGGCATCGCCATCGCCGACGAGGCGGCCGACGACATCGACCGCCTGCTCAAGAACGCCGACACGGCGCTCTACCACGCCAAGGGCAAAGGCCGCGGCACCGCCTGCCTGTTCGAGGCGGCGATGGACGAGACCGCCGAGGTCCGCCGCGCGATCGAGCGCGACCTCGCCGATGCCCTGAAGCACGGGATGTTCGAGGTGCATTACCAGCCGCTGGTCAACCTCGACAGCAACCGGGTCACCGGCCTGGAGGCCCTGGTCCGCTGGCGCCATCCGGAGCGCGGGCTGATCCCGCCGGCCACCTTCATCCCGGTGGCCGAGGAGACCGGGCTGATCGTCGCCCTCGGGGAATGGGTGCTGAACCGGGCCTGCCGCGACGCCGTCGCCTGGCCGGGCGGGATCAGCGTCGCCGTCAACGTCTCGGCCGTGCAGCTGCGCCACCGCACCTTCGCGCAGACGGTGCTGCTCGCCCTGGCCGCGAGCGGGTTGCGGTCCGACCGGCTGGAGCTCGAGATCACCGAGAGCGTCCTGCTCGACGACACCGAGGCCAACCTCGAGACCCTTCATCTGCTGCGCCGGACCGGCATCCGCATCTCGATGGACGATTTCGGGACCGGCTACTCGAGCCTGACCTACCTGCGCCGCTTCCCCTTCGACAAGATCAAGATCGACCGGTCCTTCGTCCAGGATGCCGGGAAGGCGACCGAGGCCGGGGCGATCATCCGCGCCCTGGTGAGCCTCGGCACCAGCCTCGGCATCACCACGCTGGTCGAGGGCATCGAGACCGAGGAACAGCTCTCCGCCGTCCGGGCCGAGGGCTGCCAGGAGATGCAGGGCTTCCTGTTCAGCCGGCCGCGCACGGCCGACGAGATCACGGCGATGCTGACGGCCGCGCGCGACGAAGCCGCCGCAGCCTGAGACCGGCATATACAACTCCGGATTGTATTTACATCTTTCCTTAAGCCGAAACCCATACGGTAGGTTGCATAGCCGGTTTGCGATGCAAGCTCATGGGATCGCGTGCGATGGGAACGAGGGCGGGACGCGGGGGCGGAAGGCTGGCGGCCTGCCGCGGCGGAAACGCGGCGGTCGAGTTCGCGCTGGTCACGCCGCTCCTGCTGCTGCTGTTCGCCGGCATCTCCGCCTTCGGCATCTATCTCGGCGCCGCGCACACCCTGCGCGATATCGCGGCGGAGGCGGCACGCGCCTCGGTCGCCGGCGTCAGCGACGGCGAGCGCGCCTCCCTCGCCCAGGCGGTGGTGCAGCGCAGCCTCGCCGCCAGCGCGATGTTCAAGGCCGGCAGCGTCGGGGTCTCGGTCGGCACCAGCCCGAGCGACGCCACCGTCTACACGGTCACGCTCACCTACGATTCCTCCGGGCTCGGGCTGAAGTCCCTCGGCAAGCTGGTCCCGCTGCCGCCGGACATCTTCACCAGCACGGTCAGCGTGCGCCGGGGCGGGCTGTGAGCCGCCGGGCGCGCGACCTGCGATCGGCCCGGGGCGGCTCGGTCGCGGTTCTGGTGGCGCTCGGGGCCACCGCGCTGATGGGCGCGGCCGCGGTCGGGATCGATCTCGGCATGGTGGTGCAGGCCAAGCGCAAGGCGCAGGGTGCCGTCGACATCGCCGCGATGCTGGCCGCCGCCGGCGGCGGCGGGGCCGACGCG
>NZ_VRVH01000670.1:0-584 GCF_008040095.1 Methylobacterium sp. WL6
CCTCAACGGTGTCGACACCCTGGCCAGCGTCAGCGGCACCAGCTTTACCGCCGCTGTCGCCACCCCGATCGGCGCCGGGACGGTGACGGTGAGCGTCGTCGACGCCGCCGGCAACGCGGGTGCTGCGACCAGCGCCGCCTACATGACCGCGGCCCCAGTGCCGTCCCCTGCTATACTCGACACCCTCGTCTTCCGCGTGTCGGGTGACAGCTACCAGGGTGATCCGCATTTCCAGGTGCTGGTGGACGGCCATCAGATCGGCGGCACACTCACCACCAGCGCGTCGCATGCGGCAGGCCAGACGCAGGACATCACCCTCACGGGCCAGTTCGGCACGGGTGCGCACGACATCGCGGTGCAGTTCCTCGACGACGTCTACGGCGGCAGCGCGACGGCCGACCGCAACCTCTACGTCCATCAGGTCAGCCTCAACGGCCAGACCCTGGCGGGCGACGCCGCCGACAACCATGCCGGCTACAACAGCGGCGGCGTCGCCAACATGTTCAACAACGGCAGCGCGGACTTTCACACCCCCGCGACATCGGTCGTCACAGTACCCGCTACGCCAGTGATCCCCGCGCCCG
>NZ_VRVH01000671.1:0-582 GCF_008040095.1 Methylobacterium sp. WL6
CTTCACGGGCGCACGCGGCTCCGCACGCGGGCCGGGGCCGTCGCGCTGCGGCGCAGGCCGGTCACGTGCGCCCGCCCAGGCGCTTCAGGTCGGCCTCGACCATCTCCTGGATCATCGCCTCGAGGGAGATCTCGGCCTTCCAGCCGAAGGCGGCCTCGGCCTTGGCCGGGTTGCCCAGCAGCACCTCGACCTCGGCCGGCCGGTACAGCTTCTCGTCGATGACGAGGTGGTCGTCCATGGCGAGATTCACATGCGCGAAGGCGAGCGCGCACATGTCGCGCACCGTGGTTGTGCGGCCGGTGGCGATCACGAAGTCGTCGGGCTTGTCCTGCTGCAGCATCATCCACATCGCCCGGGTGTAGTCCTTGGCGTGGCCCCAGTCGCGCTTGGCGTCGATGTTGCCCAGCCGCAGCTCCTTCGCCAACCCGAGCTTGATCCGCGCCACCCCGTCGGTGACCTTGCGGGTGACGAACTCGACCCCGCGCAGCGGGCTCTCGTGGTTGAACAGGATCCCGTTCGAGGCGTGCAGGGCGAAGCTCTCGCGGTAGTTGATCGTCATCCAG
Source organism: Methylobacterium sp. WL6 (assembly GCF_008040095.1). Taxonomy (NCBI): domain Bacteria; kingdom Pseudomonadati; phylum Pseudomonadota; class Alphaproteobacteria; order Hyphomicrobiales; family Methylobacteriaceae; genus Methylobacterium; species Methylobacterium sp. WL6. The sequence continues at coordinate 564 of NZ_VRVH01000671.1, forward strand.
TGCGCGTAGAGCTTGGCCA
>NZ_VRVH01000672.1:0-578 GCF_008040095.1 Methylobacterium sp. WL6
TGGGTCGTGTCGGAGCGCGCCTTGCCGGTGGCCGCCCGCTTGACCGCCTCCTCCGTCAGCATCACCGAGGTGTTGATGCCGCGCTGGATCTCCGAAAGGATGCCGCGCACCTGCAGGGTGGCCGCCTTGGCCTGATCGGCCAGAAGCTTCATCTCCGAGGCCACCACCGCGAAGCTCCGCCCGCTCTCCCCGGCCGCCGCCGCCTCGATCGCGGCGTTGAGCGCCAGCAGGTGCGTGCGCTCCGAGATGTCGTTGACCGTCTCGATGATGTCGCCGATCGTCTGGGTCTTCTCCGACAGCGTCACGATGTTGCCGGCCACCGCCTCCGCCTGCTCGCGGATCGCGTCCATCGCCCGCGCCGTGTCGGCCACCGCGCGCAGGCCCTGGCGCGAGGTCTGGGCCGTGGCCTGGGCGGTGGCGATCACCTCGCCGGCCCGCTTCGTGATCTGCGCGCCCGAATGGGTGATCTCGTCCACCGTCGCCGCCGTCTCCTGCACCGCCGCGAACTGCTCCTCCACCGAGGCCGCCTGCTCCTGCGCCGAGGCGCGGATCTCGGCCGCCGCCGCGTTCAGGTCCGA
>NZ_VRVH01000673.1:0-575 GCF_008040095.1 Methylobacterium sp. WL6
GCGCCGAACCTGGCTCGCTGCCGCCGTCGGCGCAGGCCCGCGGCTCGGCGACGACCGGAGCCGGCCGCGCCCCTGACCGCCGACGGCTGAAAGCCGATCCCCGCATCCGGCGCCGTTCCAGCCTTCACCATCCGGCCTTGACCTTCCCACCGTTGGAAGCCCCATCTCGGCTCCATGCTGAACGCAGACGCCGACACGCTCACCCCGACCGCGACCGCGCCGCACGCGCCGGCCGACACCCGCACCGTCGCCCTGCCCGTCTCGGGCATGACCTGCGCGTCCTGCGCCGGCCGCATCGAGACGGCGTTGCGGGCGGTGCCGGGCGTCGCGAGCGCCTCCGTGAACCTCGCCACCGAGCGCGCCAGCGTCACCGTCGCGGCCGGGGTGCCGACCGCGGCCCTCGCGCAGGCGGTGACGGATGCCGGCTACGACGTCGCGGCCGAGACCGTCGATCTCGCGGTCACGGGCATGACCTGCGCGTCCTGCGCCGGGCGGGTGGAGGCGGCGTTGCGGGCCGTGCCCGGCGTCTCCGCGGCCGCGGTCAACCTCGCCACCGAGCGGGCGCGGGTGACGGT
>NZ_VRVH01000674.1:0-568 GCF_008040095.1 Methylobacterium sp. WL6
CCCCCGCACCCAAGTCGGGCCTGCCCGACTTGGGCAGACAGGGTGCGGATCTCGGGCAGGCCCGAGGTCCGTCGGGGGGAGGGAAGGCGCGCGGGCTCTTCGGCAGGGACGAGGAGGTGGGGAGAGGCGCGACCGCTCCCGACCGCTCCCGACCCACGCCTGAACCGGACGACGCGTCCGACGCCATCCCCGCGCTCTGCGCTGCCGCGGATGCCCTCGGCGTGACGTCCCTGCGCGGGCCGTTGCTCGCCATGCGGATCGCCCGGCTGATCGCCGCCCGCGACGGACGGGATGGGCTCGCGGAACGAGATCTCGTCGAGGCAGCAGCCCTCGTGCTCGGCCCGCGGGCGACGCGGATGCCGGTTCCCGAGCAACCCGCCGAAGCCTCCGAACCACCCCCCGACGATCGCGGATCGCCGCAGGAGGAGAACCCGCCGGAGCCCGACGGGGACGCGGCGGGCTCGGAGCAGCAGGCCGAATCGCCGAGTCTCGACGACGTCGTGCTCGCGGCGGCACGCGCGGCGATCCCGCCCGGCCTGCTCGCGGCGTTGGCCGCCGGGCAGGCGCC
>NZ_VRVH01000675.1:0-566 GCF_008040095.1 Methylobacterium sp. WL6
ACGGGGATCACGGGGCAGGACGGGGCGTATCTGGCGCAGTTGCTGCTGTCGAAGGGCTACGCGGTCCACGGGGTGGTGCGGCGCTCGAGCCATGCCGGGGTGTTCGACCACCGGCTAAAGTGGCTCGGGATCGAGAACGACGTCGCGCTGCACGACGGCAACCTGCTCGACCTGTCGAGCCTGGCGCGGATCGTCCAGGCCGTGCAGCCGGACGAGGTCTACAACCTGGCCGCGCAGTCGTTCGTCACCGCCTCGTGGCAGCAGCCGCTGCTCACCGGGCAGATCACCGGGCTCGGCGCGGTCAACCTGCTCGAATGCGTCCGCACGCTGAAGCCGGACGCGCGCTACTACCAGGCGTCGTCGTCGGAGATGTTCGGCCTGATCCAGGAGCAGGTGCAGAGCGAGGCGACGCCGTTCTACCCGCGCTCGCCCTACGGCGTGGCCAAGCTCTACGCGCACTGGATGACGATCAACTACCGCGAGAGCTTCGCCCTGCACGCCTCGAACGGGATCCTGTTCAACCACGAGAGCCCGCTGCGCGGGGTCGAGTTCGTCACCCGCAAGGT
>NZ_VRVH01000676.1:0-564 GCF_008040095.1 Methylobacterium sp. WL6
CGCCTCTCCGGGGCCCGGCGCGCGGCTCGCGCGCAGGAGCCGGCGGGCGGCCTCGGTGCGAGCGGATTCCGCCTCCGCCGGGGCGATCAGCCCACGATCGAGGTCGCGCTCGATCTCGGCGAGCTGGTCCTCGTAGAACGCCGTCTCGGTGACGGTGCCGGCCGCATCGGGGACGATGGCGACGCGGCGCGACATCGGCCAGAGCAGGGCCAGGACGGCCGCGGCGGTCATGCCCGCCAGAATGAACCAGATCGCCGTCATCGCACCTTCGAAGCGGTCCCGGTTCGCGCAAGGCGAGGCCGCGGCCGCTCCATCCCTTCGATTGATAAGACGGCCCCCGCTGGAGCCGAATGGCCGTGCCGCCGATGGTAGAGAGCGGGCACGGGCGGCACGATGCCCGCCCTCGGCGTCACGGTGTCACGCAAGTTTTTCGCGATGACAAGGGCGGACGGGACGAGAGCAAACAGGGCAAGGGCGACGGGACGAGGGCAACGGGGCGGGGGGCGGATGGACGAATCGAAGCCCGGCTCCGGCCTCGGCCTCTCGATCGTCGCCGACCTCGCC
>NZ_VRVH01000677.1:0-562 GCF_008040095.1 Methylobacterium sp. WL6
CTGCACCTACCGCATCGCCGGCGTCACCCCGCCGGCGATGCGGTAGGTGCAGGTCGCATCGAGCGCCCGCCCGGCATCGTCGACCGCGGCGGTGAGCAGCAGACCCTCGCCGACGGCGAGCGGCACCTCGCCGCGGCGGGCGTTGACGGCGCGGGTATAGGGGTCGGCCGCGGTCGAGCCGGCCCGCGGCCACGCGGTCCAGGCCCCCACCGTGACGCCGCCGAACGGGTAGCCGCCCCGCGTCGCCCAGTCGGCGCTGGCGAGCCCGAGGCCGGCGCCGAGCGCGAGCGCGTACAGGGCGAGCGCGGCCGGCGAGGCGCCGGAGGCGAGCTTCCGCAGGCGGCCGGCGGCCGTGCCGGTGCCCCTGTCCGTGCCCCTGTCGGTGCCTTGCCGCGGGCTCGGCTCGCGCCGCGCGTCCGCGGCCTGCGGCGCGACCGCCGTCGCGGCCGGATCGATGCCCGACGCCATGGCCGTCACCGGGTCTCGAAGCGGCCGCCGACGGAGCGGGTGCCTTCGGCGACGTCGCGGGTCGTGGCGGCCGGCGCCAGGCTCGCGCCCGGGC
>NZ_VRVH01000678.1:0-549 GCF_008040095.1 Methylobacterium sp. WL6
GTGGCGGCCGGCGTCGCGCCGGATCGCGCGCCAAGCGCCGCCCGGCGAGGCGCCGTGATGGATCGCGGCGGCGGCGACGATCAGCAGGGCGGTGAGCCGCGAGGCGGGCAGGTTCACGAGGTCGTCGAGCCGGGCCGAAGCCCAGCCGAAGGCCTCGTGGCGCGGGGTGCGGTGGCCGATCATGCTGTCGGCGGTGTTGATCGCCTTGTAGAGCGCGCCGCCCGGCAGGCCGCCGAGCCCGATCCAGAAGGCCGGCGCGACGATGCCGTCGGAGAAGTTCTCCGACAGGCTCTCGATCGCGGCGCGGCAGATCCCGGCTTCGTCCAGCGTCTCGGGATCGCGCCCGACGATCATCGACACCGCGCGCCGGCCGCCCGGCAGACCCTCGCCGCGCAGCCCCTCCGCGACCCGGGCGACGTGCTGGTACAGGCTGCGCTGGGCCGGCAGGCTGGCGCAGAGGAGGGCGATGAGCGCGATCGCCGGGAGCGGGCCGGCCAGCCCCGCCGCGAGGGTGAGACCGAGGGCGGTCGCGCCGACGCCGGCGAGGAG
>NZ_VRVH01000679.1:0-548 GCF_008040095.1 Methylobacterium sp. WL6
GGCGAGGGCCGCGACGTCGGCCACCGGTGGCGACAGACGGGCCGCCTGCCCGCGCAGCACCTGCTCGGCCCGCCGCACCGTGGCATCGAGGGCGTCGCGCTCGGCGATCACGCCGCGGATCGCCGCCAGCGGGCGTAACGTCTCGCGGAAGGGGGTCGGATCGACCGGCGTGCCGCCTTCGGCCACGTCGCGCAGCAGGCCCTCGTGCTCGGTACGCGCCGCGGCGAGGTCGCGCTCCAGCCGGGCGATGGCGGCGGCGTCCTCCTGCCCATCGCGGATCAGGGTTTCGACCCGGGCGCGGACGGCGTCCGAGGGCTGGCGCCGCGTCAGCGCCTCCACGTCGGGGAGGCCGACCCGCACGGCGAGCCGGGCGAGCTCGGCGTCGAACTGGTCCGCCTCGCCCTGGATGCGGGGCAGGTCGACCCCGTTCTTGTCGAAGCGGTCGATCCCGCGAAAACCTTCCAGGATCTCCTCGGCACGCCCGACGAGCCCGGCATCGACGGCGACGGCGGCGAAGGCCGCCCGCGCCGCGTCCGCCGCCGCATCGA
>NZ_VRVH01000067.1:0-21110 GCF_008040095.1 Methylobacterium sp. WL6
GCCCGCGCCCGGCGGCTCGGCCTGCCGCTCGCCCGGGTGGTCAGCCTCGGCGACGGCATGCGCGACGCCGAGCTCGCGCCGCTCGAGATCGAGGACCTGCTGCTGCGCCCCACCGTTGCGATCGACAGGCCGCGGCTGGAGCGGTTCCTCGCCGGCAAGCGCGTGCTCGTGACCGGCGGCGGCGGCTCGATCGGCTCCGAGATCTGCGCCCGGGCGCTCGCCTTCGGCGCCTCGGCGCTGATGGTGGTAGAAAGCTCCGAGCCGGCCTTGCACGGCATCCTGAGCCAGCCGGCGCTGCTCAACGCGCAGGCCGAGGTCGGCGGGACGCTCGCCGACATCCGAGACCGCGAGCGCCTGCACGCGGTCTTCGCCGTATTCCGGCCCGACTACGTGTTCCATGCCGCCGCGCTGAAGCAGGTGCCCTATCTCGAGCGCGACTGGAGCGAGGGCATCAAGACCAACGTGTTCGGCTCGATCAACGTCGCCGACGCGTCGGTGGCGGCCGGCGCCCGCGCGCTGGTGATGATCTCGACCGATAAGGCGATCGAGCCGGTGTCGCAGCTCGGCGTCACCAAGCGCTTCGCCGAGATGGTGGCGCAGGCGCGCGACGCCGAGCAGGCCGCGATCCCCGGCCACCCGACACGGCTGATCGCGGTGCGCTTCGGCAACGTGCTCGGCTCGGTCGGCTCGGTGGTGCCGGTGTTCAAGGCGCAGATCGCCCGCGGCGGCCCCGTCACCGTGACCCACCCCGACATGGTTCGCTACTTCATGACCGTGCGCGAGGCGGCCGACCTCGTCCTCACCGCGGCCTCGCATGCCGACCGCGAGGCGCGCAGCCTCGCGCCGGGCGCGGCCGACCAGCGCGCCGCGGTCTACGTCCTCAAGATGGGCCAGCCGGTGAAGATCGCCGAATTGGCCGAGCGCATGATCCGGCTCGCCGGCTTCGAGCCCGGCGCGGAGATCGAGCTGGTGTTCTCCGGCGCACGGCCGGGCGAGCGCCTGAACGAGATCCTGTTCGCGCGCGAGGAGCCCCGCGTCAGCCTCGACGGGATCGACGGCGTGATGGCGGCCAAGCCGGTCTTCGCCGACCGCGCCCGGCTCGATGCCTGGACGGCGGCCTTGCGCGAGGCGGTGGAGGCCGGCGACCGGGCCGCCGCGGAGGCGGTGTTCGAGGCGGCGATCCCGCATTTCCGCGAGCGCTTCGACAAGCCGGTCGCGGCGGCGCCGGCGAGCCCGGATGCGCCGGCCCTCGGAACCGCCGACGCCGGCCTCTGTTGATTCGCGAGCTTTCCCGGTCGGGAACCATTCGACGCCCCGCCGATTGAGGCGACGACCGAACCGAGCGCAGTTTCCGTACAGGGAGTGTGCCGAAGGAAGGACGAATTCATGCGGACGAAGACGTTTCTCGCAGGCCTCACGATGGTCGCCGGTCTCGGCGTGGCCGGGCTCGGCGTCGCTGCGCCGGCCTCGGCGCAGGGCATCCAGATCGGACCGGGCGGCGTTCGCGTCGATCCCGGCTATCGCGACCGCGGGCCCCGCGACGACATCGACTTGAGCCGCGGCGAGGCGATCCGGATCGCCCGTCGCGAGGGCCTCGCCGACGTCGACAACGTCGACCGCCGCGGGCCGCGCATCATCGTTCGCGGATCGGATCGTCGTGGCGACGACATCACGGTGGTGGTGGACAGCCGCTCGGGCGACGTGATCGACGTTCGCCGCTGACGCCATCGCCTCGGTGTCGTAGGATCGAGCCCCGGCCTCGCGGCCGGGGCGTTCTTTCGGCCGAGGCCTGCCTTCGATGATGCCGTCCCGCGCCGCCGCATCGCTTCGCCGAGGCTCCATCGCCGCCGCCGCGGCGTTCGCGATCGTCCTGCCCGGGGCCTTATCCGCAAGCGCCGAAAGTTGCCGCGCCGCCGTCGGGGCGCGTCAGGCCGAGCGGCTGGTCGAGCGCTGCATCTCGGTCTCCCCGGCGACCCATCCGCCCTGCAACGCGGACAATGCCTGCGCCCTGATCGAATCCGAGATCGCCCGGGGCTGCCGGATGATCGACGACGGCACCGCGCCGTCGTTCTGCCGGGACGACTGATCCGCCGATCAGGCCGACAGGCGCGCGAGCCGAGCGAGGCCGTCCCGCGTCGTGCCGGCCGGCGCCCAGCCGAGGGCCGCCAAACCGTCGCTGCGCGCGACCAGATTCTCGGCCAACCGCGAGAAGGTCGCCTCTCGCCCAGTCAGGCGGCAGGCCAGCCCGATCGCCGCCGAGGGTATCGGAACCAGGCCGGGCCGTCGGCCGAGCCCGGCGCGCAGGGCCGTCAGCATCTCCGGGAGCGTCGGCGCGTCGGGGTCGGCGACGACCAGCGGCCGGTTCAGCGCGGCGTCGGTCCGCAGCACCGTATCGATCGCCGCCGACACGCTCTCGACCGAGACCAGCGACCGGCGGCCGGCCAGCGATCCGAGCGGAAGCGGATACGGCGAGCGGGCGAGCCGCACCAGCGCGGCCATGTTGCCCTTCACGCCGGCGCCGTAGACCAGGACGGGCCGCAGGGCGACCCAATCGATGCCGATGGCGTCGAGCGCCCGCTCGGCCTCGAGCTTGGAGCGGCCGTAGGCGTCGGTGGGAGCCGGATCGTCGGCCTCCGTCACGGTCCCGGCGGCGGTCGGGCCGGTCTGCGCACGGATCGATGACAGGAACACGAAGCGGCGCACCCGCGCCCGCGCGGCGGCTTCGGCCAGGCGCCGCGTCGCCTCGGTGTTGAGCGTGCGGTAATCGTCCTCCGGGGCGCCCGACATCGCGTGCGCGAGGCCGGCCGAATGCACCACCGCATCGACGCCGGCGAGCGCCGCCGCCATGTTCATCGGCCGGGTCAGGTCGCCGACGATGGCGCTCGAGGCACCCTCCGGCATCGCGTCCACCGGCCGCCGCAGCAGCAGGCGGACGCGGTAGCCGCGCGCCGTCAGATCTCTCAGGACGTGCCGGCCGATGAAGCCGGTCGCCCCGGTGAGCGCGATCAATTGGCTCAAGACGTCGTCACTCCGTGCTTGGCCGGCGCCCGCGCGAATCGGGCCAGCACCGATCCGACCAGACCGCATCCGACCGCCAGGGCACCGAGGGTGATGGCCGGCGAGGGCCAAAACAAGGTCGCTCCGGCGAGCGCGGCCAGGCATGCGTTGAGCGCGAGCACGCGTCCGACGACGCCGGTCACCGCGATGCCGTTCGTGGTGGCCCGCTGGTAGAAGTGGCTGCGATGCGCCTGCCACACCGGCTCGCGCCGGGCGGCGCGCCGGATCAGCGTGAGGGTGGCGTCGGCGAGGTAGTAGAGCGGCAGCAGGATCGCCGCGGCGAGGCCGCCCGCGAGGGCGAGCCGGTACAGCAGCCAGGCCAGGATCAGCCCGAGCGGCAGCGAGCCGACATCGCCGAGGAAGAGCTTCGCCACCGGCCGGTTGAACGGCGCGAAGCCGAGCATCGCCCCGAGCAGGGCCGCGGCGACGAGGATCGCGGCCGGCGGCAAGGCGCCGGACCCGCCGAGCAGGATCAGCGCGCCGGTAACGGGCACCGTCTCGGCGACCGTCATCCAGTCGAGCCCGTCCATGAAGTTGACGAGGTTCACGAACCAGATCCCGGCGAGCACCGCGAGCACCCGTTCCACCGCGAGCGGCAGGGTCGGCACCAGCCGTCCGTCGACGCTCGCCACCAGGGCGGCGACGACGAGTGCCTGCAGCACGAGGCGAAGCGACGCCGGCAGCGGGCGGATGTCGTCGACGGCGCCGACAAGGGCGAGCACCACGGCGCCGAGCCCGAGCACCAGCACGTCGCGGCCCGCATCCGGCGCGGCGAGCAGCAGCCCCGTCACCGCGAGGGTCGCCGCGACGACGGCGATCCCCCCGCCCTGCGGCGTCGGCTCGGTGTGGCTCGAGCGCGCGTTGGAGCGGGCCAGCGCGTAGCGGACCAGCAGCGGCCGGAGCCGGACGATCAGGCCGGCGCTGAGGGCCGCGGCGAGGGGAACCGCGATGAGGGGGGCGAGCATGGTGCCGCTCTACGCTCCCGGGCCGCCCGGGTGAAGCCGCCGGGTGCGCGTGTCGCTGCACCCGGCGGCCTCGCGCCTCAATAGACCTGCGCCGCCGCGTCCTTGCCCTTCGCGGCGCCGTCGGTGCGGTTGGTCTTGTCGATCGCGCGCTCGACCACCTTGGCGATGCCGATCATGATCGTGTCGATCACGTAGTCCTTCGGCGTATAGACCGCCGAGACGCCCATGTTCTTCAGGACCAGCTCGTCGTCGGGCGAGATGATGCCGCCGACCACGAGCGGGATGTGGTCGAGGCCGGCCTCGCGCATCTTCGCCTTCACGTCGCGCACCAGCGGGACGTGGCTGCCGGAGAGGATCGAGAGGCCGACCACGTGGGCGCCGGTCTCCTTCGCCTTCGCGACGATCTCGGCCGGGGTCTGGCGGATGCCGTCGTAGGTCACGTCGAATCCGACGTCGCGGGCGCGCAGGGCGATCTGCTCGGCGCCGTTCGAGTGGCCGTCGAGGCCGGGCTTGCCGACGACGAGGCGCGGCTGCTCGCCAAGGCGCTCGCCGAGATCGGCGATCAGCAGCTTGGCCTCCTCGGCGGCGCCGGACGAGACGGTCTGCAGGGTGACGCCGGTCGGCGCGCGGTACTCGCCGAACACCTCGCGCAGGCGCGTCCCCCACTCGCCGGTCGTGACGCCGGCCTTCGCGGCGGCGATCGAGACCGGCATGATGTTGGCGCCCGAGCGCGCCGCCGCCTCGAGCTCCTCGAGCGCCTTGCCGACGGCGTTGTCGTCGCGCTTCGCGCGCCAGTCCCGGATGCGGGCCTCGGCCTCCATCTCGACCGTCTCGGACACGGTGAAGATCGCGCCCTCGCCCGCGGTGAGCGGCGAGGGCTCGCCCTGCTGCCACTTGTTGACGCCGACGACGATCTGGTCGCCGGCCTCGATCGCCGAGATGCGGCGGGCATTGGATTCGACGAGCGACCGCTTGAGTGCGCCGGTCTCGACCGCGGCGACCGCGCCGCCGATCCCGCCGATGCGCTCCAGCTCGGCCCGTGTCTCGACCTTGAGCGCCTCGACCTTGGCGTCGATCACCTTCGAGCCGTCGAAGATGTCGTCGTACTCGAGGAGGTCGGTCTCGAAGGCGAGGATCTGCTGCATCCGCATCGACCACTGCTGGTCCCAGGGGCGCGGCAGGCCGAGCGCCTCGTTCCAGGCCGGCAGCTGCACCGCGCGGGCGCGCGCCCGCTTCGACAGCGTCACCGCCAGCATCTCGATCAGGATGCGGTGGACGTTGTTCTCAGGCTGTTGCTCGGTGAGGCCGAGCGAGTTCACCTGCACGCCGTAGCGGAAGATCCGCTTCTTCGGGTCGTCGATGCCGTAGCGCTCCTGGGCGATCTCGTCCCACAGCTCGGAGAACGCGCGCATCTTGCAGATCTCGGTGACGAACCGCAGGCCTGCGTTCACGAAGAACGAGATCCGCCCGAACACCTCCGGGAAGCTCTCGGCATCGAAATTCGGGTCGTCCCGCACGGTGTCGAGCACCGCGATCGCGATGGCGAGCGCGTAGGACAGCTCCTGCACCGGCGTCGCCCCGGCCTCCTGCAGGTGGTAGGAGCAGACGTTCATCGGATTCCACTTCGGCACCTCCTTGGTCGTGAACAGGATCACGTCCTTGGTCAGCCGAAGGCTCGGCGCCGGCGGGAACACGTAGGTGCCGCGCGACAGGTACTCCTTGATGATGTCGTTCTGGGTGGTGCCCTGCAGCCCCGAGAACGGCGCGCCCTGCTCCTCCGCGACCGCGAGGTAGAGCGACAGCAGCCACGGCGCCGTGGCGTTGATCGTCATCGAGGTGTTCATCTGGACGAGCGGGATGTCGTCGAACAACGTCCGCATGTCGCCGAGATGGGCGATCGAGACGCCGACCTTGCCGACCTCGCCGCGCGCCAGCTCGTGGTCGGGGTCGTAGCCGGTCTGGGTCGGCAGGTCGAAGGCGACCGACAGGCCGGTCTGCCCCTTGGCGAGGTTGCCCCGGTACAGCGCGTTCGATTCCTTGGCGTTCGAATGGCCCGCATAGGTGCGGATGATCCAAGGCTTGTCGCGCTTCACCCCGTCGACGCTCGCGCTCGCGCTCATGTCACCCGTCTCCGCTGATCCGTTCGTCGCGCGGCTCCCTCGCCCCGCCCCTTGCGGCGCACCGTAGCGAAGCCGTCGCGGGCCGTCATCTCATGCGAAGGGCCGGCGCCCGTCACCGGGCGGCGAGGCGCCCGCAAAAATCTCAGGGTCGACATCAAGGAAATTTGACGGGGATGGGTGGCACCGCCGCGGTTTCGAACGGTTCCAAACCGCTCGACGCGCGTTGGCTGGCCGCATTCGGACCTGGACGCGCGGCGTGCGCGCCCGACCACGCGGACCACCAAGCCAAGGAGCCCTGCACGATGGCAGACACCTCGCCCCGTCTGACGACGGCGTTCGGAAACCCGATTTCCGACAACCAGAACTCGCTCACCGCCGGCACCCGCGGCCCGGTGCTGATGCAGGATTACCATCTCATCGAGAAGATGGCGCATTTCAACCGGGAGCGGATCCCGGAGCGGGTCGTCCACGCCAAGGGCTACGGCGCCTACGGCACCTTCCGGCTGACCCGGAGCCTGTCGCAGTACACCCGTGCCAAGGTGCTGACCGAGGTCGGGCAGGACGTGCCGATGGTGGCGCGCTTTTCGACGGTCGGCGGTGAATCCGGCTCGGCCGACACCGCCCGCGATCCGCGCGGCTTCGCGCTGAAGTTCTACACCTCGGAAGGCAACTGGGACCTCGTCGGCAACAACACGCCGATCTTCTTCGTCCGCGACGCGATCAAGTTCTCCGACTTCATCCGCACCCAGAAGCGCGATCCGCGCACCCACCTGAAACCCCATTGGCGCCGCTGGGACTTCTCGGGCCTCTCCCCCGAGGCGATCCACCAGGTCATGATCCTGTACTCGGACCGCGGCACGCCGAAGTCGGCCCGCTTCATGAACGGCTACGGCTCGCACACCTTCTCGCTCTGGAACGAGGCTGGCGAGCGGCACTGGGTGAAGTTCCACTTCCACACCCAGCAGGGCATCCAGAACTTCTCTGCGGCGGAAGCCGACAAGATCGCCGGCGAGGATCCGGACTACTCGGCCGCCGATCTCTCGACCGCGATCGAGAAGGGCGACTTCCCGAAGTGGAAGGTCTCGGTGCAGCTGATGCCCGAGCTCGACGCCGACACCTACCACATCAACCCGTTCGACCTCACCAAGGTCTGGCCGCACGGCGACTATCCGTTGATCGAGATCGGCGAGATGGAGCTCAACCGGAACCCGGAGAACTACTTCGCCGAGATCGAGCAGTCGGCCTTCGAGGCCTCGAACGTCGTGCCCGGCATCGGCTTCTCGCCGGACAAGATGCTGCAGAACCGCCTGCTCTCCTACGGCGACGCGCACCGCTACCGCCTTGGGATCAACTACCAGCAGATCCCGGTGAACCAGGCGAAGAAGGCCGCCGTCCAGACCTACCATCGCGACGGCGCGATGCGCACGGACGGCAATCACGGCGCGCAGGTCGACTACCAGCCGAACTCCTTCGGCGGGCCGGTCGAGGATCCGTCGGTGGCCGAGCCGCCGCTGCGGATCACCGGGGATGCCGGCCGCTACGGCTGGCCGGGCGACGACGCCGACCTCTACGGCCAGCCGCGGGACCTGTGGACGAAGGTATTCGACGACGGCGAGCGCAAGCGGCTCGTGGAGAACATCGTCACCTCGATGGGCGACTCGCCGCGCCACATCCAGGATCGGATGATCGGGCACTGGTACAGGGTGCATCCCGACTTCGGCCGCGGGGTCGCGGAAGGTCTCGGCATCGAGACGAGCAAGGCCGCCGCCGAATAGTTTTTGGGTGGCCGCCAAGTTAATTTTGTATCCAGAAGGCGTCGGCATGAGCCGGCGCCTTTTTTCTTGTCGGACACCGTACTCCTGGCCTTTCGGACGACTTGCAGACCCTTGGACGCCTCATCCTTCGCCGTTATAGCGCTAGGCCGGAACCGCGGCGTCGTCAGAACCGCGAGCGGGCACGAAACGGATTCAGGAGAGAGACGATGGCTGCCAGCGCGGCACTGCAACCGGCCAGCGCCGGGACGGGCGAGGTCAAGGACCTCTACGAGATGGGCGAGATCCCGCCGCTCGGTCACGTGCCCGCCAAGATGTATGCCTGGGCGATCCGCCGCGAGCGCCACGGGCCGCCGGAGGATTCGCATCAGCTCGAGGTGCTGCCGGTCTGGGACATCGGCGACGACGAGGTCCTGGTCTACGTCATGGCCGCCGGCGTGAACTACAACGGCGTCTGGGCCGGCCTCGGCGAGCCGATCTCGCCCTTCGACGTGCACAAGGCCGCGTACCACATCGCCGGCTCCGACGCGTCCGGCATCGTCTGGGCGGTCGGCGCCAAGGTGAAGCGCTGGAAGGTCGGCGACGAGGTCATCGTCCACTGCAACCAGGACGACGGCGACGACGAGGAGTGCAACGGCGGCGACCCGATGTTCTCGTCCTCGCAGCGGATCTGGGGCTACGAGACTCCCGACGGCTCGTTCGCCCAGTATTGCCGGGTGCAGTCGCGTCAGCTGATGAAGCGGCCGCAGCACCTCACCTGGGAGGAGGCCGCCTGCTACACGCTGACGCTCGCCACCGCCTACCGCATGCTGTTCGGCCACGCGCCGCACACCGTCCGCCCCGGCCAGAACGTGCTGATCTGGGGCGCCTCGGGCGGCCTCGGCGTGTTCGGCGTCCAGCTCTGCGCCGCGTCCGGCGCCAACGCCATCGCCGTGATCTCGGACGAGTCGAAGCGCGACTACGTCATGAGCCTCGGCGCCAAGGGCGTCATCAACCGCAAGGACTTCGACTGCTGGGGCCAGCTGCCCAAGGTGAACTCGCCGGAGTTCAACGCCTGGACCAAGGAAGCCCGTAAGTTCGGCAAGGCGATCTGGGACATCACCGGCAAGGGCAACGACGTCGACATCGTGTTCGAGCACCCGGGTGAGGCGACCTTCCCGGTCTCGGCGCTGGTGGTGAAGCGCGGCGGCATGGTGGTGTTCTGCGCCGGCACCACCGGCTTCAACATCACCTTCGACGCCCGCTACGTCTGGATGCGCCAGAAGCGCATCCAGGGCTCGCACTTCGCCCACCTCAAGCAGGCCTCGGCCGCCAACCAGTTCGTGATCGACCGCCGGGTCGACCCGTGCATGAGCGAGGTGTTCCCCTGGGAGAAGATCCCGCAGGCGCATACCAAGATGTGGAAGAACCAGCACCCGCCCGGCAACATGGCCTGCCTCGTCAACTCTCCGCGCGCCGGCCTGCGGACGGTCGAGGACGTGATCGAGGCGGCGGGTTTTCCGCGCGGCTGACGCGAACTCTTCGAAGCTTTAAGACCCGCGTCCCTCAGGGGGCGCGGGTTTTTCTTTGGCCGAGGGATTCGCGCGCGGCGCGTCGTGGCACGCTCCCGTTCGGGCCATCGTCACGCATCGCGTCGAGGCGCCCGTGCCCACCCTCCCCCCTCTGCGGGGGAGGGTGGCCCCCGTGAGGGGGTCAGGAGAGCGGACGCACCGCACGTCCGCGACGGGCGACCCGACGAGGGTTCGAGCCGGTCGTGCAGCGTGCCGTCCGCGCTACCGCTTCGTCTCGGTCCCCGGCAGGTGGCGCCCGTAGCTTTCCTGCTTGGTCGCCTTCTCGGTGATCAGGTCGGCGTAGGCCTGCCGCATCTCCGGGGAGACGGAAACCGTGCGGGCCTTCTCCTTCTTGCGCTTGGGCGCTTTCTTGAAGGTGTTGCTCGTCTCTCTCATGCCGGGCCTCGCGTCGGGGTGGTCGGGTCGGCGTGCCCGGATCTGGCTCGCCCGGGGCAGGCGGATCGCAAGGGAACGCGACGAACGAAAGAAGGCGGGGCGGCTTTCGCCGTCCCGCCTTCGTGTTTCTATCGTCCGAGGAAGATAGAGGCCAGTCGCTGGAGCAGGCCCCGCGGTGCGGGCGGAGGCGCGCTCTGCCCAGGACTGTCCCCGATCTAAGCGTTCGCGGCGAAGGGGTGGGTCGCGGACTTGCGCTGCTCGGTGACCGCGGCGGCCTTCGGCTCGCCGGAGACGGCGCGCTGGATCGACAGCTTGGTGGCCTCGTAGTTGTACTTCTGGATCTTGGCGTCGTCGGCCGCTTCCCAGTGGATGAACACGCCGACCAGGATGAACAGGTCGTCGGCCTCATCGGCGGGGATGATGCCCTCGGCGACGGCGTCCTGCACGGCCATGGCGACGCCATGCTGGGCGGGGCCGAACATCTGGACGGCCTGACGGGCGTCGTTGATGGTCACCTTGTTGAACATCAGGGTGTTGGGCTTGCACGGCAGGTTCGGCGCGATGACCGCGAGCAGGCTGGTGAAGCCGTGCTTGTTGTTCACGAGGCCGTTGCAGAAGGCGGTCTCGGCCGGCGAACCGCGCGGTCCGATGATCAGGTCGATGTGGGCGACCTCGTTGCCGTCGCCGACGAGGGCTTCGCCGACCTGGACCTTGGTGATCTTTGCCATTCGGGTTTTCTCCCTGGATTCCAAACTCAAGGACCGCGGCCCGTCGAGTCGGGCGCGGCCGGAAGCCATCCTTGTTCGCGACGCCCGGCCTTGGAAAAGCCGGGCCGGTTAGCCCGGATAGCGGCGCGGACCCTACAGCGCGGTCCGGCCCGTCACAACCCATGGCAACGCGCTGAAATCGATATTAAAAGTGCGGCCCGGCGCTTGACGGCGGGAACTTTTTCAGAGGACGCCCACAGGGTCCGCGACGCGGGCGCCCGCGGATGCGAGGGCATCGCAGAACAGCGTGGCGACGGTGAAATCGGCGCTGGTGCCGGGATTGATCCCGGCGGCCTTCCATGCCGCGTCGAGCGCAAGCAGGCGCTCCACAGGCCGGGCGCGCAGGTCGAGGCCTGTAAGCGCCTCCACGGCCTCGGACCGCACGGCCTCCGCCCGGTCGGCGCCGTGCTTGCGTGCCACGTGGCTGTCGGGAAACGCCTGCAGGTAGGCGAGATGCACGGCGGTGGTGCACCAGGCCGGTTCGAGATCCTTTTCGCGCGCGGCCGCCAGAGCCGGGAGGCCGACCCGGACGAGGTCGGCGAAGCCGTCGGTATAGGCGCGGGCGATGCGGTCGCGCGGGGCAGCCTCCTGCATTGCCACCGCCAGGGAATCCGGGGCCGGCGCGGCCACGTCGTGCCGTCCGGCCCGGCCGAGCCCGCCCGGGTTGGCGAGGCGGATCGCGTCGAAGACGCCTTGCGCATCCGCCGGTTCTAGGCCGGCCAGCACCTCGGCCACGGTGGTTCCGCGCTCGGCGGCCAGCGCCAGGGGCGCGCAGAGCAGGAGGATGCCGAGGTTGGTGTTCTGTCCCACTGCCGCCATCGTTGCCGCGACCGCGTCGCGGACCCGTGCGCCGAGCCCGGCTCCGCCGCGTGCCAGGGCGGGCGCCGACACCGCGGCGCTCGTCGTGAAATCGGTCACCGCCATGCGATGGCCGGCGGCGTAGGCGTGGACGTTGCCGGGTTTCAGGGCGTCGAGCTCGGCCAGGCACGCCGCCTGGTACGAGGCCGCGATCGCCTCCGGCGCGAGGCGCATCAGGCGACCACGAGCCGCGGCCGGCGCGCGGACCGGACGGCGGCGAGGAAGCCGCGCACCACCGCCCCGGCGATGTCGACCTCCGAGACCTTCTGCAGCCCCGACCATGCCGGCATCGAGTTGACCTCGAGCACGAGGAAACCGCCCTCCCCGTCCTCGACGAGGTCGATGCCGGTGTAGTCGACGCCGACCGCGGCGGCGGCGGCCTCGGCGAGCTCGGCCGCTCGCGCCGGCATCGCCCAGGGCAGCGGGCGGCCGCCGAGGTGGACGTTGGTGATCCAGCCGTCGCCCTCGCGGATCATCCCGGCGATGGCCCTGCCTTCGCAGACGAAGACGCGGTAGTCGCGCCACAGACCGTCGCTGCGGGGCACGTAGCGCTGGAGGTAGTAGACCCGCGAGACCGCATCCTCCGGCGGCAGGTCGTCCGGCCGCTCAATCAGCTGCAGCCCCTCGCCCTGCGAGCCGAACAGCGGCTTCAGCACCAGGGGACGCCCGGGGCCGGCCTCGCGCGCGACGATCTCGGCGGCGGCCGTGCGCTTCGAGCAGACGAAGGTGTCGGGCGTCGGCAGGCCGGCGCGGGCGATCATCAGGCTGGTCGCCGCCTTGTCGACCGAGCGCTCGATCGCGACCGGCCCGTTCCAGACGGTGACGTCCGAGGCCACCAGCGCATGCAGCACGCCCAGACGCATCGTCGTGGCCTCGAAGGTGCCGCCGGCGATGGTCCGCAGCAGCACGCCGTCGGGCAGCGTCCCGGCGAAGCCCGGCACCTGCAGGGGCTCGCCGCCGCCGGTGACGATCGCAACGTCGGCGAGCGAGAACAGCACCGGCTCGACGCCCTGCGCGCGAAGCGCCGCCAGGAGCCGGGCCTTGTGCCAATTGCCGTTGTCGGCCGCGAGCGCGATGCGCATTCTGTCGGTCACCCCAAGGATGGTTCAAGCCGCCGGCTCCGCCGACACGCATTGCCCTCCCGCTCCACGCCGTCATCCCGGGGCCGCGAAGCGGAGCCCGGGATCCAGAGCCGCCGACGGTGCCCGAGCTTGCCGCCACGGCGGATCTGGATTCCGGGCTCACCTGCGGCGCCCCGGAATGACGATGGTGGGGAAACCCCGGGAGAGCCGCGGGCGATGGCCTTCGTGTCGTGAAAGCCGGCCTCGACTGCCGCTACGAGAACGACGCCTCGACCAGCTCCGGCATCAGCTTGCCGCCGCGGAAGGTCGCGCCGGTGCGGATGGAGGTGACGATCGCCTCGGCCGGCGAGAACAGCGCGCCGTCGATCTTGTAGAAGTCGCCGTTCACCCGCGAGAAGATCTCGGCGAAGGGCGCGCCGTGGTCGCTCGACGTGGTCGAGGGCAGCTGCTCGGCGAGCTGCTTGGCCTCCGCGTCGTCGGCGTCGACGAAGAGCTGGACCCGGCCGCCGTAGATGATCGCGTCGTTGGTGCGGCCCATCGCCTTGATGAAGTCCGGGTGCTGCGGCGACAGCGGCGCCGAGCCGATGCCGTCGACGATCCGGTGCAGGTCGAAGCCGACCGTGTGCGCCTTGTGGAGGGCGACCTCGAGCACGCGGGCAACGACCTGTGTCGCGCCGGCGAGGCTCTGGGTCGGCGCGAAGATGAAGGTCAGGTCCTCCGGGCGCAGGGAGCAGGCCTCGGCGACCTTGGCGACGACGCTGGCCGGCGGCCCGCCGGCGGCCTCGAGCACCAGGGCGGTCTTCGTGGCCGAATCGCGGTAGCCGAGCTCCTTGTAGAGGTCCTCGACCACGGCGACGGCGCGGCCCGGGCCGGAGCCGAGGGCGAAGAAGCCGGAATCGCCGTCCTCGTCGGCGAGCGACCAACCGGCATACTGGCTGCCGAGGCAGGCCAGCACCGGGTCGGCGGCGTGGACGACCACCGAGTACGGCCAGGACGGGATCGGGCCCGACGGGCTGATCGAGACGGTACCGAGGCCGCCGAGGCAGATCTCGGCGATCCGGCGGCCGGCCTCGATCGAGCCGCGCGCCGAGGCGCCGGCGTCGACCATGCGCGCGCCGCCCGGCGCCTGGGTCACGGACAGGCGCAGAACGTCGGCGTCAGCGACGAAGCGCTCCACCAGGGGCGTCGCGATGGCGTTCAGGCTCGGCTGGTTGGTGCTCATGCGTTTCCTCCTCGGACAGCCGGTCGCGCAAGCTGGCGATCCGGGTCCCCAATTCTTGTCGTGCCGCCGGCCCGTCCGGCCCCCCCGCCAGGACCGTGCAGAGCGGGGCGTCCCGCATCACCCGTGTCCCGGCGCGGGGCCGGTCCCGCACGTGGTCCGGCCAAGCGACAGCCGGGACGACGGCGTGATCCCGCGCCGCGTAACAGATCTGCGAGGCCGCCGCATCCTCCGGCGCCGGCCCGATCTCGGGCGCGTGGCCGAGGCAGGCCTCGACATGCGCGCGAAGCAGCGGCACGCCGCGCCGGTCGAGCACGTCGAGGGTGGCGCCCGGGCGCGGGTTGATCTCGGTCAGCCACCATGCCTCGCCGTCGGACAGGAAGTCGACGCTCGCGAGCCCGCGCAGCCCGGTCGCGCGGACCAGCTCGTCGGCCGCCTCCGCGACGGCGGCGACGATGGCCTCCGGCAGCGCGGAGGCCTCCCGCCGCCCCGGCGCCAGCGCGCCGGCATAGCGGAACGGGCGCAGGGGAGACGGCGCGCTCCACTGCTCGGTCAGCGCCAGGATGCGCGCGCCCGACGCGTCGGCCAGGATGTTGAGCGCGAAGGCGCGGCCCGGGACCCGGGCCTGGAAATAGGCGCCCGCCGGCGCCGGCCCGCTTGTCGCCGCGCGGATATGGCTCCCGCCCGAGCCCCCGGCCCGCTTGAGCAGCCAGGCCTTCGGATCGTCGAGCCGCGCCCGCGTCACCGCCGGATGCGGGATGGCGAGCGTCGCGCACAGGGCCGCGAAGCGCAGCGGGTCCTTCAGCGCGGACACGGTCTCGGCCCCCGCGCCGACCAGGCGATGGCGCCGCGCGATCGCAGCGATCAGCGCCGGCGCGGCCTCGAAGCCGCTGCCGAGCACCACGCCGAGCGGAGCACCGCCGGCCATCGCCGACAGCGCGTCGAGATGGGCGAGCACCGTCTCCGCGAGCCGTCCCGTGCCGAACCGGCCCTCGAGAGGGCGATGCGCCGCGGCGAGTTCCAAGGTATCCGAATCGGCGAACAGGTCGGCGACGAACGGGCGCAACCCGGCGCGGCGGGCGGCCTCGGCCAGGGCCCGCCCCGACTGGGCCGCGATCAGGATCGCCGCGCCGGCCATGATCGCCCCGCCGGCCTCGCCGGTCTCAGCCGGCGATCTCGACGGCGAGGGCGTAGGCGTCGCGGAAATCGAGGCAGAGCGGCGCCTCGGCCGCGAGCATCCGCCCGAACAGCTGCTTCTGCGTCTGGTACTTCACGTTGCCGACGGCGAGCGCGCCGATGCCGACGCCCTTGCCGACCGGAAGCGCCACGTCCACCGCGTTGACGTCGATCCCAGCGATGCCCGCCGGCGGCACCGCGTTGACGTCCGAGGCGACGAGCAGGTTCGGGGCCGCGCGCAGATCCTCGGCCGAGAGGATCGGGATGCCGGCGGGGCCGGCCGAAAGGATCACGTCGGCATCCGCGATCGCCTTGCGGCGGTCGTCCGGCGTGGTGCCGTCGATGGCGCCGACCTCGATCCCGAAGCGCCACTTCATCGTGAAGGCGATCTTCGAGACCCGCTCCTCGCCGTCATGGCCGACCAGCACCGTCCTGGCGCCTTCGAGCGCGCCGATCACCGCGGCGACGTAGGCGACGACGCCGGCGCCCCCGAAGATGACGATGCGCTTGTCCTTCAGGCCGGTGCCGAATTTCTGGCGCAAGGCCCGCGAGACCTGCGCCACCATCGCCGCGCCGGTGGTGAAGGAGCCGGCCGGGTCGGCGAACAGGTGGTTGGCGAAGGGCGGCACGAAGGCCTTTCTGGCCCGGTCGACCATGTCGAGGGCGTCCTCGGCGTTCTTGCCGCCGATGAAGATGCCGGTGCGGACGCCGTCTCCGGGGGCGCGCGAGAAGATCGAATCCTGCGTGAGCGAGACCACGTCCGGCAGCGTCACGTCGGTGTAGGTGACGATGGTCTCGAACCCGGCATCGACGGCCATGTTCACGTCGAACGGGCTCATGTGCTTGAGCGGCGTCAGCATGTGCAGGATCGAGCGGGCCATGGGGATTCCCTGTCTGGTGCGAGGATCGTCGGTCGGTGTCGTTGTGAGTCGCAATCGACGCCCGCGGTCAAGCGTGCCGGTTCAGGCGGTCGTGATCTCGGCGCCCGTGTTCCGGCCCCGCGCGATGAGGAAGCGCAGCGGGCCCGGCCGGTCCAGCCCGGCGACGAGCGCGCGGGCTTCGGCCTCCGACGGCATCAGCGCGAAGCCGGTCGGCCCCCAGGAGCTCTGGCCGTAGCCGGCGACGCCCTGGTCGGCGATCGTCCGCAGTGCCTCCGCGACGGCGGGGCTGGCGTAGCGCCCACCCTGGTGCGGCGCGAAGTGGTCGCCGATCAGGCGCTGGATCTGGGTGATGCCGGCGCCGAAGCCCTGCGGCTCGGCGAGCACCGCCGCCGGCATCACCTGCATGAGCACGATCCGGCAGATCTCGGCGGCCTGGCGCTCGGGAAAGCGCGGCAGCTCGGCGAAGGCGCGCTGCTCGCGCGAGCCGTGGATGCCGGTGGCGTCGCGGTCGAGGATCAGCACGACGCGCCACGGGTCGGGGTAGGCCAGGCGGGCGATCACCGGCGGCGGCGCTCCGGTGGCGTCGCGTCCGCCGTCGACGATCAACCCGCCCTCGGTGAAGGCCGACAGCCCGACGCCGGACCGGTTGCCGCGATCGAGCGCGTTCGAGAAATCCTCGGCCGAGAACGGCTTGCCCGAGAGGCGGGCCAGGGCCGCGGCCACGCTAAGCGCGAGCTGCGTGCCCGAGCCGAACCCGGCATGAGCCGGAATCGCCTCCTCGACCCGGATCGCGACCGATTCGGCGACGCCGAGATGGCTCGCCGCCGCGTGGACGTAGCCGCGGACGCGGCCCTCCTCCGGTCCCGTGACGGACAGCCCGTCCGCGGCGCTCGCGGTGAGTCGGACGCCGGGGGCGTCGATCGCCAGGCCGATGCTGCCGAAGCGGCGGCCGAGTCCGCCATGCAGGTCGAGGAACCCGAAATGCAGGCGCGCCGGCGCGTGGACGTGGACGGAGCGCGAGGCGGCCTCGGAGCGGCCGCGTGCGGGTTCAGACACGTCGATCCCCTCCGCCTTCGCCACGCCGCTTCATCCTGCCGTCGCGGCGGACCTCTCGGGAAATCGGTCCCCGCGGGAGCCGGCTTCTCCCATGGAGGCGCCCCGCCGGGCAACCGCCTGTCGGGGCGAAGCGGCCGCAAATCGCGGCGACAGGGTTGCCTGCGGCGTCCGAGCGATGCAAACGTGCCCTCCAGCGCAGGCATTCCGAGTGCCGCCGGGGCGGGATCGCATCCCGTTCGGGCAGGCCATTCCGGCTGCGACGGTCCTTCGGCCGTCCTCCCCGGTCTTACGGCGACGATCTGCGACGCCTCAAGAAACGGTTCGGGTGAGGACGCATGACAGCCTGGGTGAAGGGTGACGCGACCGATGCGGAGGGCGCCATCGCGGCCGCCGCCGC
This sequence comes from Methylobacterium sp. WL6, assembly GCF_008040095.1. Taxonomy (NCBI): domain Bacteria; kingdom Pseudomonadati; phylum Pseudomonadota; class Alphaproteobacteria; order Hyphomicrobiales; family Methylobacteriaceae; genus Methylobacterium; species Methylobacterium sp. WL6. The sequence goes on from NZ_VRVH01000067.1 coordinate 17,297, forward strand.
TCTGCTCGCCGCCGCGCATGCACCGGTCTTCGCCGGACTGAACGCCGACGTCGCCGCGATTCGCGCCGCCTACCGCCTCGCCGGCACGATCGGCGCTTCCCTCGATACGCAGGGCGCCGCCGGCACCTACGCCGACCTCGGAGCGCTCAGCCGCGTCGGCGCGATGACGTCGACGCCGGCCGAGGTCCAGGGGCGGGCCGACGTGGTGCTCGTCGTCGGCGCCAAGGCCGGCACCAGCACCCTTGCCTCGGCCCTGCGCGGCAGCAAGCCGGTGCGCGGCCTCGCGGCCGGGGCCGACCGCCAGGTGCTCGCCGTCGCCGGCGCATCCGCTCAGGCGCTGGCTTCCGACCTCGCCCTGCTCCGCGCCCATGCCAAGGGGCACCTCAAGGACGCCACCCCGCTCAACGAGATCGCCCGCGCGCTCTACGCCGCCCGGTACGGCGCGGTGCTCTACGACCCGGCCGAGCTCGGCGAGCTCGGCGTCGAGACGGTGCAGGGGCTGGTGCGCGACGTGAACGAGATCACGCGCTGCTTCGCGCTCTCGCTCGGCGGCCCCGACCAGGACCGCTCGGTGGTGCAGGTCGCGGCCTGGACCACGGGCCAGGCCCCGCGCACCGGCTTCGGCCGCAAGGTCCCCGAGCACGATCCCTGGCGCTTCGACGCCGCGCGGCAGGTCTCGACCGGCGAGGCCGACGCCGCGCTGTGGCTCTCGACGCTTCCGGCCGCGCGCCCCGACTGGCTCGGCGCCCTGCCCTCGATCGCGATCGTCGGCGCGGGCAGCCTCGAGGCCGCCCCCGGCACCGCCGAGGTCGTGATCGCGGTCGGCGTGCCCGGCGCGAGCGCCGGCGGCGTCCTCTGGAACGAGGGCCGCGCCGCCCTCACCTACCGACCCGGCACGGGGGGCGGCGCTTCGGCCGCCGACGTGCTGGCCCGCATCGAACACCATTTCGCTGGGAAGGATTCCTGATGCTGATCCTGATCCAGGGCGGCCGGGTGGTCGACCCGACGGCCGGCCGCGACGGCGTCGGCGACGTCTGGGTGGAGGACGGCCGCGTCGTCGCCCCCTCCGAGCGGACCCCCGACCGCACCGTCGACGCGACGGGCTGCGTGGTGATGGCCGGCGGCGTCGAGGTGCACTCGCACATCGCCGGCGGCAACGTCATCACCTCGCGGCTGCTGCTGCCCGACCTCTATGTCAGCGAGACGGCACCGAACGGCCACCCCTTCGCCCATGCCGGCGGCGCGGCGGCCTGGATCGGCGCGGCCTACGCCAAGATGGGCTACACCACGGCGGTCGAGCCGGCGATGCCGCCGACCCACGCGCTCGCGACGCAGCTCGAATTGGCCGACATCCCGCTGCTCGACCGCGGCGCGCTCGCGGTGATGGGCAACGACGACCAGCTGCTGCAGCTGCTGCGCGCGGGCGAGAGCCGGGACGCGGTCCGCGACCTCGTGGCGCTCAACGTGGCGCAAAGCCGGGCGCTCGGGGTCAAGTGCATCAACGCCGGTGGCGCCTCGGCCTTCAAGGACGGCGTGCTCAAGCTCAGCCTCGACGACGAGATCCCGGTCTATGGGCTCTCGACCCGCAAGATCATGGGCTCGCTCCTCGACGCGGTCGAGGCGATCGGCGTGCCGCATCCGCTGCACGTCCACTGCAACAACCTCGGGCTGCCCGGCGCCGACGACAGCTTCATCGAGACGCTGGATGCGGCCGAGGGCCGGCGCATCCACTTCGCCCACGCTCAGTTCTACGCCTACGGCGCGGCCGACCCGGCGAATCCGGGCACAGGCGGCTTCCGCTCGGCGGCGAGCCGCATCGTCGACGCGATGCACGCGAACCCGAACGCGACCCTCGACATCGGGCAGGTGGTGTTCGGCCAGACCGTCACGGTCTCGATGGACATCCTGCGCCAGTTCGGCGGCCGCAAGGGCGCCAACCCGAAGAAGTGGGTGCTGAACGCGGGCGATGCCGAGGGCGGCGGCGTGGTGCCGTTCCTGTACAAGCCGCGCGGGCCGACGAGCTCGCTGCAATGGGCGATCGGCCTCGAGATCATGCTGCTCTCGAACGAGCCCGAGCGCACGATCCTGACCACCGACCACCCGAACGGCGGCCCGTTCACCGCCTATCCGCGCATCATCCACCTGCTGATGGACAAGGAGGAGCGCGACCGCGAGATCGCGACGCTGCCCAAGGTCGTCGGCGAGCGCTCGTCGCTGCCCGAGATCGAGCGCGAATACTCCTTCTCCGAGATCGCCGAGCTGACCCGCTCGGGGCCGGCCAAGCTCCTCGGCCTTTCCGATCGCGGGCACCTGCGCGCCGGCGCGCGCGCCGACATCGCGGTCTACCGCGAGGACAGGAACCGCACCGCGATGTTTGCGAGCGCCAAGCTCGTGCTCAAGGACGGCGTGGCGATCGTCGAGGACGGCGAGGTCGTGCACTGGCACGTCGGCCGCTCGCTGTCGCTCACCGTCGAGTCCGACAAGGCGATGGAGCGCCGCACCGACGCCTACCTGCAGGACCGGTTCGGCCAGGGGCTCGACAGCTTCGCCGTGCCGGACGCGGCCTTCCCCGAGGCCGAGGTGTTCGAGGACGTGGCATGCCGGGCATGAGCGAGCGGCTTTGCGCGAGGGACGGGAACCGGAATGTCTGACCTCACCCTCAACGGCATCCGCGTCGAGGACACCTTCGCGGAGGCGTTCGACGTCGCCGGCACCGCGATCGTCGTCACCAACGACACCGCGAAGTGGGCGATGATCGCCGCCACGACGATGACCGGCTTCGCCACCTCGGTGATCGGCTGCGGCGCCGAGGCCGGGATCGACGCCGAGCTGTCGCCCGAGGAGACGCCGGATGGGCGCCCGGGCGTGCGCATCCTGCTGTTCGGCTTCGAGCCGAACGGGCTCAAGGAGCAGCTGCTGAAGCGCGTCGGGCAGTGCATCCTCACCTGCCCCGGGACGGCGTGCTTCGCCGGCGTCGAGGGGCCGACCAAGATCAAGCTCGGCGGCGCGATCCGCTACTTCGGCGATGGTTTCGCCATCGCCAAGCGCCTGCCGGACCACACCGGCAGGATGCGGCGCTACTGGCGCATCCCGGTGATGGACGGCGAGTTCCTGTGCGAGGATTCCGTGCGCGCGGTCGACGGCGCGGTCGGCGGCGGCAACCTGCTGTTCCTCGGCCGCACCCACGCCGAGACGCTGACGGTGGCCGAGGTCGCCGTGGAGGCCGCCAAGGCCATCCCCGGGGCGATCCTGCCCTTCCCCGGCGGCATCGTCCGCTCCGGCTCGAAGGTCGGCGGCCGCACCAAGGGCATGATGGCCTCGACCAACGACGCCTACTGCCCGACGCTGAAAGGCCGGGCCGGCTCGGCGCTGCCGCCCGAATGCGGCGTGGTCCTGGAAATCGTCATCGACGCGCTGACCTCGCAGGGCGTCTCCGATTCGATGCGGGCGGCGCTCCACGCCGCGACCGAGATCGGCGCGCAGCACGGCCTCGTCGCGGTCACCGCCGGCAATTACGGCGGCAACCTCGGGCGGCACCACTACCGCCTGCGCGACTTGCTCGACAAGAATCCCGCCGCGAAGGAGACCGTAGCGTGAGCGTCCTCTCCCTGCGGCAGGCGCCCCCCGAGCGCCTCGACTTCCTCAACATCGCGCCGGCGACCCTGGCCGCGCTCTCGCCGGCCGAGGCCGAGCGCCTGCCGATCGGCACCACCCGGCGCGGCCTGGTGCTCGGCGACTGCTTCCAGGTGTCGCTCGACGGCGGCGACAGCCTCACCATCGAGGGTGGCCACGAGCGGCTCGACCGCGTCGGGTG
>NZ_VRVH01000680.1:0-542 GCF_008040095.1 Methylobacterium sp. WL6
GGCCCGACCCGCTCCGCGCCGTGGAGCGCCATGGCGGCCAGCACGATCGCGGCGGCGGCCGTCGGGCCGAGGCGGCTGCGCGGATGCGAGCCGGTGGCGAGCGTCGCCGGCGCGGCGCAGACGAGGACGGCGAGCAGCGTCAGGCCGTAGAGCCCAACGAGGGAGGCCGACTGCATCAGCCAGAGGTTCTGGCCGAGCGCCATGCCGAGGGTGTTCCAGGGGAAGCCGGTGAAGACGTGCCCGCGCACCCACTCGGCGCCCGCCAGCCCGAAGGCGAGGCCGGCGATGCGCGCCGGGCCGCGGACCCAGAGCAGGCCGGCGACGGCGAAGCCCGCGGCGTAGAACAGCCCGAGCGCCAGCGGCAGGCCGACGACGCCGAGCGGCAGCGCCCACAGGAACTCGTCGGCCTCCACGAGGAAGGCCGAGCCGAGCCACCACAGCCCGGCGAACAGGTAGCCGAAGCCCCAGGCCCAGCCGACCAGCGCGCAGGGGCGGAGCCGGGCGGCGACCGTGCTGCGCGAGCCCGCCGCCCCGTCCACCAG
>NZ_VRVH01000681.1:0-541 GCF_008040095.1 Methylobacterium sp. WL6
ATGCTGCGCTTCGCCTGGCGCGAGAGCGGCGGCCCGGCGGTGGAGCCGCCCCGCCGCCAGGGCTTCGGCTCGCGCCTGCTGCAGCGGGTGCTGACGACGCAGGTGCAGGCCGAGGTCGAGACCCTCTACGCCCCCGGCGGCTTCGCCCTCACGATGCTGGCCCCGCTTCCGGTGCGGAACGCCAGCCTCGACCCGCCGGGCTGACGCACGGGCACGTGCCCCTTCCCCCTCTGCGGGGGAGGGAGCGCGCGCGAAACGCCTTCAGGCGGCGCCGCGGCTGCCGGCTTCGCCGCCGCCCTCGACGAAGGCCTTCAGCTCGTCGAGGGAGGCGAAGGTGAAGCGGCCCTGCGGCGTGTCCGCCTCGATCGCGCCGTCGGCGTACATCACGTAGGTGTTGCCGCCCGAGGCGTAGCGGCCGACGACCTCGCGGGTGTCCGGCTCGGGCTCGGGGGCCTCCCGCGCGGGCTCGGCATCGAGGCTCCGGCGCAGGGCCGGCGGCTCGGTCGGGGCGAACAGGTCGTCCTCCGGCTCGGGGGCGGGC
>NZ_VRVH01000682.1:0-536 GCF_008040095.1 Methylobacterium sp. WL6
CCCGTCGGAGGCCGCGGCCGCGAGCGCGACCGGGCCGGTAAAGCGCGGGCTCGGATCGGTGTCGATCTCGCCGCTGGCCGTGACGGTCGCCGCACCCGGCGCCACGGCCGAGAAGCGTCGCAGCAGCAGGCCGCCGGTGCGGTCGAGGGTGCCCGTGGCCTTGAGGTTGGACCATTCCTCGAAGCCGAGCACGGCCGCCTCGACCGAGAGGTCGAGGTCGAGCATCACCGGCAGGCCGCCACCCGATTTCGCGCCCACCTTGGGCAGCCCGCGCGCCACGAAGGCCTGCCCGCCCGGCGAGAGCAGGAAGGCGTCGAGGTCGAGGCGGCGCGCCTCCAGGGTCAGCCCCGCGCGCCAGCGGCGCAGGTCGATCTGGCCGCTGCCGGAAAGCCGCAAGGCTTGCCCGCCCGGATCGATCTCGGCGTTGACGCCCTCGAACCGGACGAGGGCGCCGCGGGCCTTGAACTTGCCGCCCAGAGCGAACGGCAGGTAGGCGCCGGCGGCCTGGGCCGGCGGGCCGACGACGAGGCGGGCGC
>NZ_VRVH01000683.1:0-536 GCF_008040095.1 Methylobacterium sp. WL6
CCCCCCCCGACCAGTTTTATCTTCACCCGCCACGGCGCCCCCCGCCTGCACCACGGCACGCCGCGCCCCGCCCCGCACGGTCGGCCTCGTCGCCGGCGCGGCCGCGCTGCTCGTGTTTCCGCGCGCGGTCCCGGTGCTGGCGAGCGCGCTCGCCGGCCTGGTCGCGATCGGCGCCCTGGCCCGGCTCGCCCTGATCCGGATCGTCCTCGCCCTGCCCGGCGACGAGCCCGCCGCCCTCCCGGCGGAGGCGCGCGCGGCTCCAACCCGGCCTCCCTTAAGCCGACGTTAGGCGCTTTGCTCGAAAACGGCCGATGGTGACGGCCGGACGGGACGCGCGAGAGACATGAGCACGACGCCGAGCCCTTCGGTCGAGACCAGCCCTTCGGTCGCGGCAGGCACCGCCACGGGGCAGGGCGCCCCGCGCGACGGCATCCTGTCGGGCGAAGGCATCGCCGCCCTGGCGCGGGCGGGCGGCATCCTGCCGGCCTCGGCCTTCGCCGCCGACCAGATCCAGCCGGCGAGCCTCGACCTGCGCC
>NZ_VRVH01000684.1:0-526 GCF_008040095.1 Methylobacterium sp. WL6
GCTCTGGCGCCAGCCCTTCGTCCCCCCGCCCGGCGTCCGCTTCTTCCGCACGCCCGATCGCCGCCCGGCGCGTCCGGCGGTCGAGCTGTCGGCGGGCACCGCGCCCGCCCCGGTCGTGCCGGCGGAAGCCCGCGATCTGTCGGAGCTGCCCGACTGGTCCGACGTCCAGCCGTGGTTCGAGGCCGGCGACTGGTCCTCGGCCGAGGCCTGGGAGGCGATCCAGCCCGAGGCCGCCCAGGGTCGTGACCGCGATGCGATGCCGGAGACGGACCCGAGCGCCGAGGCAGCGCAGGCGGCTCCCGTCGCCGCGCTGGCCGGGTCCGTCCCGTCCGAGCGCTACGTCTCGGTGCCGGTCGACATCTCCCACCTGCGCTCGCTTCCGCCGGCTCCGGTCTACGTCCTCGACCGTCTCGTGCGCTTCGACCGCCCGCTGCATCCCGCGCACGGTCAGGACAACGCCAGCCAGGGCGGCATCGGCCGCTCGGACGACGCCGGTATGGATGGGGCCGAGCCGATTGTGCCCGCC
>NZ_VRVH01000685.1:0-525 GCF_008040095.1 Methylobacterium sp. WL6
GCGCCGCGTCGAGCGTTCCCCGCGCCTTCACCGCGAGGCTGCCGCCGGCCGCCGCCGGCAGCGAGCCGGACAGGGTCATCGCGACGCCGGGCCCCGCGGTGATGCGGCCGTCGAGCCCGATCCGGCCGTCGCCGAGGTCGCCCGACGCCCGGGCCTCGATCGGCGGCAGGCCGGCCTTGCGCGTCTCCGGCGTGACGAGGCGGGCGACGGTGAGGGCGTAGTGCCCCTGCGGCCGATCCGTCGGCCCCCGGATCGCGGCCTCGCCGTCCAGGGTGCCGCTCAGCGCCAGGCCGGGCGCGGCGATGCGCGCGAGCGCCAGCGGCAGGGCGCGGATGCCGATCGTCAGGTCGTTGTCGCGCCCGGCCTTGCCCGCGACGGTGACGCGGCCGCCGCCCGCGGCGATCGTCAGGTCATCGATCCGCGCGCCGCCGCCTTCGAGGGTCACCGTCGCAGGGCCCGCGAGCGCCAGCCGGTCGGCGCCCCGCGCGGCGGAGACGCGCAGCAGGTCGATCCGGGTGGCCGCGT
>NZ_VRVH01000686.1:0-512 GCF_008040095.1 Methylobacterium sp. WL6
GGCATGGCCGCATTCGGGCCCGCAGGCGGCGGGCGCGCCGAGGTCGGCGAGGCGCCCGGCCTTGCGCCACGTCACCGCCAGCCCGATCGAGGCGACGAGGGCGAAGCTGACGATCTCGATGGTGTTGCCGGCCCGCGTCATTCCGGCGGCGGTGGCGCCGAGCACGAGGCGGCCGGTCCCGACAATCGCGATCGCCACCAGCGCCTGCAGGATCGCGGCGGCGAAGCTCAAGCCGAAGCCGCGGCGCAAGGCCCGCTCGCCGGCGAACAGGTAGCCGGCGATCACGGCTTTGCCGTGCCCGGGGCCGGCGGCGTGGAAGATGCCGTAGGCGAAGCCGAGCGTGACCAGCGGCATCCAGTCGCCGCCGCCCTTGATCGCGGCGAGCGCGGCCTGAAGGCTGCGCGAAAAGCTAGACTGGATCGCTAGGAGCCAGCCGCCGAGCCCGGTCGCCGACGGCGCGGCCTCGCGGAAGCCGATGCCGAAGGGCGAGCGCGGCGGCGGCGCCGAGAGGC
>NZ_VRVH01000687.1:0-502 GCF_008040095.1 Methylobacterium sp. WL6
CTCCTGGCCGAGGCCGACGGCGGCCTCGTCGTCGTGCCGATGGCCGAGCGCCTGTCGCCCGGCACGGCGGCTCGTCTCGCCGCGGCGCTCGACACCGGCACGATCACGGTCGCGCGCGACGGTTTCTGCGAGACGCGGCCCGCCCGCTTCGGCCTGGTGCTGCTCGACGAGGGGCTCGACGACGAGGCGCCGCCGAGCGCGCTCACCGAGCGCCTCGCCTTCGACGTGGATCTGCGCGCCTTCGGACTGCGGGAGATCGAGGATGCTTCGCCCGGGCATGACGCGGCGGACCTTCGGGGGTTGCAACGGGCGCGTTCCGCAGAACGCCATTCTTCTGGAACGGCTTTCGCATCCGCCCACCCCGAACGGCGATCGCAGGAACCGCTTTTCCCTCCCCCCTCTGCGGGGGAGGGTGGCCCGCGAAGCGGGTCGGGAGAGGGGAGCGACGATGCCGGATCCGGCGCTCCCCTTTCCCGCCCCTCGCTCACGCGAGGCCCACCCT
>NZ_VRVH01000688.1:0-500 GCF_008040095.1 Methylobacterium sp. WL6
TCCTCTCGATGACCCACCGCCTGGGCTGCACCGCAAAGCCCTTCTGGCCCTCCTTGGGTTCGACAATTTCGACCGTGATGGTCGTGGCCGCGCCAACACGCTCGCCTCGATAGGCACGGTCGGCAAAGCAGTGGGCTAGGAAGGGAAACAGTTCGCGCGAGGCTCGAAGCAGGGCAATCGCGCCGTGGCTGTCGTGCAGGTCAGCGGGTGAGACCGCAGCCACGAGCAGGCGCCCGTCTGTATCCGTCAGCGCGTGGCGTTTGCGCCCGACGACCCGCCGGGCCGGATCGTAACCGCGTTCGCCGGCCACCCCCACGCCACCCGAGCGGGCAGCTTGCGCATCGACGACACAGCCGGTCGGGCAGGCCTCACGTCCGACGCGCTCACGGTCAGCCATCGTGAGGGCATGAGCGAGGCGCTCGAACACGCCTGTCTGCGAGAGACGCAAGAACCAGCGATGCACCGTGCTCTACGGCGGGAAGTCCAGCGGCAGATGCCGC
>NZ_VRVH01000689.1:0-499 GCF_008040095.1 Methylobacterium sp. WL6
GGCTGGACCCGGTCGGCGCCGGGCAGGCGCACGACGTTGTCGCCGTCGCCGCGGCCGGGCTGGGGCTCGGTGCGGCTGCGGTCGACCGGCTTGAACGGGGCGCGCTCGGTGCCGGTCTTCTGCCCGAGGACCGAGCGCAGCCGCCAGATCACGAAGACGGCGAGCGCCAGGAAGATGATCGTCGTCACGTCGAAGCTGTCCTGCATCACCGATCCGATGGTGGCCGCCGTGGAGCGCGGGTCCCGGCCGCAGCCTTGGCCCGTGCGCGCGGCTCCGGGAAATCCGAGAGGGGTCGCACGATGGTCATGTCACGCCGCATGCATCCTCGAGCGGACGCGGCCGGGCTCTCGAGGAAACGCGCCGCGTCCCCCTTTGCATAGGGGGCAATGGGCATATGGGGCAATGCACCGGCCGGTTCCAGGCGACATCGCGGAGGATCGCCCCGGCCGCGTCGTCGCGACACGCGCCGCCGGGACCGGCCGCGGCCCGACGCCGGCAC
>NZ_VRVH01000068.1:0-21011 GCF_008040095.1 Methylobacterium sp. WL6
GGGGCGGACGGCCTCGCGATCCACGCCACCGTCAGCGTCGGGCTCGCGGCCCCGGAGGGCCGCGATCTCGCCGAGAGGCTCGCGAGCGCCGACGGCGCGCTGTACCGGGCAAAAGTCCTCGGTGGGAACCGCATCGAGGCCGCCGGCCCGGAGGCGCTGGCCGCCGCGGCCTAGCGGCCCGGCTCCGGCCCGCGACGAGGCCGGCAGGCGAGCCGGCGACGATGTGGGCCATCTTCCCCCACGGAGATCCCGCGTGTCACGCCGCCGGGTAGCGCTCCTTGAGCAGCGCGTAGACCAGGCGCGCGGTCTGCACCTCGCCGCCCTCCGGCCGGCCGGGCTTGGCCGAGGGGTTCCAGCCGTAGAGGTCGAGGTGGACGTGGCGCTTGGTGCTCGGGGCGAAGCGGCGCAGGAACAGCGCGGCGGTGATCGCCCCGGCGAAGGGGCCGCCGGAGACGTTGTTGAGGTCGGCCACCTTCGAGGCGAGCAGGCTCGCATAGGGCGCGTGCAGCGGCAGGCGCCAGACCGGATCGGCCGCGGCGCGTCCCGCCGCCTCGAACGCGGCGGCGAACGCGTCGTCCTCGGTGAAGAACGCCGGCAGGTCGGGGCCGAGCGCCACGCGGGCGGCGCCGGTGAGCGTCGCGAAGTCGATCAGCAGCTCGGGCGCGTCGGCATCGGCGAGCGCCAGCGCGTCGGCGAGGATTAGCCGGCCCTCGGCATCGGTGTTGCCGATCTCGACGGTGAGCCCGGCGCGGCTGCGGATCACGTCGCCGGGGCGGAAGGCCTCGCCGGAGATCGCGTTCTCCACAGCCGGGATGAGCAGGTGCAGCCGCAGGCGCAGGCCGGCGCCCATCGCCATGTCGGCGGCGGCGAGGGCTGCGGCTGCGCCGCCCATATCCTTCTTCATCAGCAGCATGCCGGCCGACGGCTTGATGTCGAGGCCGCCGGTGTCGAAGGCGACGCCCTTGCCGACCAGCGTCACCCGCGGCGCGTCGGCCGGCCCCCAGGTGAGGTCGATCAGCCGGGGCGGGCGGGTCGAGGCGGCGCCGACCGCATGGACCAGCGGGAAATCGCGCTCGAGCTCGGCGCCGGCGATCACCGTGATCGTCGCCCCGTGCCGCTCGGCCAGCGCACGCGCCGCCGCCTCGATCTCGGCCGGGCCGAGGTCGTTGGCCGGCGTGTTGACGAGGTCGCGCCCGAGCGCGACCGCGGCGGCGATGCGATCGGTGTCGGCGGCGTCGATTCCCTCCGGCGCGACGAGGCGGGGGCGCTCCGGCCCGGCGGGGCGGTAGCGCGAGAAGCGATAGGATCCGAGCAGCCAGGCGAGCGCCGCCTCGGCCGGCGCCTCGGCATCCGCGAAGGCGTAGGTGCCGGGCGGCAGCAGGCCGGGGAGCTTGCCGGCGAGAAGCCGATCGTGGCCGGGCGCGTCGGTCTCGCCGAGGCCGAACAGCACGCGGGCGAGCGTCCCGTCGGCGGCGGGCAGCAACGCCACCTGCCCGGGCTTGGCCGCGAAGCCGATCGCCCCCGCATAGGTCCGCTGCGCGGCGTCGAGGCCGGCTTCGATCCTCGGCCACCCGTCCTTCGCGACCAGGGAGATCGGGATGCCGGAGGTTCCGGCCGGCAACAGGGGCGGAAGGGACGGTGCGGTGTCTGTCATGCGGTCCTGGCCGGGCCGGGCGCTTAACCCCGAGTTAGGGTTAACGCTCTATCACCGTCCCGTCCGGCACGGGAAGAACCTCCTGCCGGACCTCGACGGAGCATTCCATGATCGCGGCCCTCCGGCCGAATACGGCCCCGTTCGCCCGGGGTTCGGCCCCCCGCCTGGTCGCCGCCTGCCTGGTCACCCTCGTGGCCGCCGGGTGCCAGTCGCGCTCGCCCGAGACCACCGGCTCGATCGACGCCCCGCGCATCGCGGCCGGGCAGGTCGAGTCGCTCGCCGAATCCTACGCCGCCAACCCGAACGATCTCGGCATCGCGATGCGCTACGCGCAGGCGCTGCGGGCCACCGACCAGCGCGCCCAGGCGAGCGCGGTGCTGCAGCAGGCCGCCCTGCGGAACCCGCGCAACACGGCGGTGCTCGGCGCCTACGGCAAGTCCCTGGTCGAGGTCGGGCGGCTGCAGGAGGCGCAGGACGTCCTGCAGAACGCCCACTCCCCGGCGCAGCCCGACTGGCGCATCCTGTCGGCGCAGGGCTCCGTCTCCGACCAGCTCGGCGACCACGCCCGCGCGCAGAGCTTCTACGAAGCGGCCCTCAAGATCCGCCCCGACGAGCCCTCCGTCCTGTCCAATCTCGGTTTGTCCTACGCGCTGGCGCGCCAGCTCGACCGCGCCGAGGAGACGATGCGCGTCGCGGTCTCGCGGCCCGGCGCAGACGCGCGGGTGCGCGGCAACCTCGCCCTGGTGCTCGGCCTGAAGGGCCGGTTCGACGAGGCCGAGGCGATCCTGCGGCGCGACCTGCCGCCCGCGGAGGTCGCCGCCAACCTCGCCTCGCTGCGCAGCCTCGCCGCCCAGTCGAGCCGCGCCGCGGCCGCCTTGGCCCGCAAGCCGGCCGATCGCGGCTAGAGCATCTTCAAGCGAGGTGGATCCCGGCTCGCGTGAAGACAATGCGATCTCTCGACAAGATAGAGCGTTTTTCGTGATCCGGGGATCACCAAAAATCCTCTAGGACGCGTCGTCCGGTCGGCGGTGCGCCCCGCGTTCGAGCGCCTTCAGCGCACCGCGGAAGGTGCGCACGTCCTGGTCGGTCAGGCTCATGCGGTGGAGCCGGTCGCGCATGTTGCGGGCGATGATCTCGCGCTTCTGCGGCGGGTAGAATCCGGTGCGCGCGAGCGTCGCCTCGAGAATGTCGAACAAGGAGAGCAGCGCCTCGCGGGTCGCCTGCGGCGCCCGGATCTCGCCGGTGAAGCGCGGCCGGGCGAGGCCCGCCGCGCGCCGCCACTCGTAGCCGACCAGCAGCACGGCCTGGGCGAGATTGAGCGACGGGAATGCCTCGTCGACGGGAAAGGTGACGATGGCATCGGCCAGCGAGACCTCGTCGTTCAGGAGCCCGACGCGCTCGCGGCCGAACATCACCCCGACCTTCTCGGCGTTCGCGCCGCGCTCGGCCGCCTCCGTCATCGCGGCGTCGGGCAGCAGCACGCGCTTCATCTGCCCGCGCTCCCGCGCGGTGGTCGCGAGCAGCATGGTGAGGTCGGCGACGGCGTCTGGGAGCGTCGCGAAGACCTTGGCGGCGTCGAGCACGTGCGTCGCGCCGGAGGCGGCCTCACGCGCGCCCTTCTTCGGCCAGCCGTTGCGCGGTGCGACGAGCCGCAGCTCCGACAGCCCGAAATTCGCCATGGCGCGGGCGGTCATGCCGATGTTCTCGGCCAGCTGCGGTTCGACGAGGATGACGACGGGGGCGCTCATGCGCGGCGCTCTCGCATGGACGTCCGCCGTGCGGAAGGGCCGCCGGCCGGACCGGAGGGTCTCGGCCGCAAGGATCAGATCTTCCCGTCGAGGCCCATCTGATAATACTTGTGCACGATCTTGTCCTGGTTCTCCAGCAGCCAGTCGATCGAGGGCTCGTTGGTCATCGCCTTGCGGATCGCCTCCGTCATGCCGCGGCGCTGGATGTCGAACAACGCCTTGTGGTCGACGGTCTCGGCCTGGATCACGCCGGGGCTGAGCCAGACCGAGCAGATGATGCCGAGGTCGTTGGCCTTCTCCTTGGGGATGTAGCCGGCGCGGACCGCGTCGAGCACGCCGTTGGCGATGGCGAACTGCACCGTGCCCATCAGGATCGAGGTGTACTTCGATTCCGTGACGCTGACCTTGGAGACGCACAGCGTCACCGGCCGCACCATGATGTCGGTGTTGAGCAGCGCGAAGACGCGGGAATGGCCGACGACCTGGTCGCCGGTCAGCGTGGCCAGCGCGGTGCCGACCGGCCCGTCGAGCTCGCCGATGATCACCTCCGGCTCGGATGCGGTGTTCGGCGGCCCGCCGGCGACCAGCGCCTCGCCGGCCCGCAGGATGATGCGCTCGCTCATGGTTGCTCCTCACGCGTGATGGATGCGCGCTGATCCCAGCCGGACGGCCGGATGTCCACCCCTATGCGCCGCACGGCCGAGCTTGCATGACAGCCCCGGCGGCCTGTCCGCGCCCCCGGCTTTCGCCCGGGAAACGCCCGCGCTATGACCCGCCCCGCGGCCGCACGGCATTTGCATGGGGCCCGCCCGGATTACCACGGAAGGCAGCGGCTCATGGACAAGATCAAGGTGGCGAAGCCCGTCGTCGAGCTCGACGGCGACGAGATGACCCGGATCATCTGGTCCGAGATCAAGAACAAGCTGATCCACCCCTATCTCGACCTGGACCTCGACTATTACGACCTCGGCGTCGAACATCGCGATGCCACGAACGACAAGGTGACGGTCGACGCGGCCGAGGCGATCAAGCGCCACGGCGTCGGCGTGAAGTGCGCCACCATCACCCCCGACGAGCAGCGCGTCGAGGAGTTCAAGCTCAAGGAGATGTGGCGCTCGCCCAACGGCACGATCCGCAACATCCTCGGCGGCGTCATCTTCCGCGAGCCGATCATCTGCAAGAACGTGCCCCGCCTTGTGCCGGGCTGGACCCAGCCCTTCGTCATCGGCCGCCACGCCTACGGCGACCAGTACCGCGCCACCGACTTCAAGGTGCCGGGCAAGGGCCGCCTGACGATCAAGTTCGAGGGCGACGACGGCACCGTGATCGAGAAGGAGGTGTTCAAGTTCCCGGCCGCCGGCGTGGCGATGTCGATGTACAACCTCGACGACTCGATCCGCGACTTCGCCCGCGCCTCGCTGAACTACGGCCTCGCACGCAAGTACCCGGTCTACCTGTCGACCAAGAACACCATCCTCAAGGCCTATGACGGCCGCTTCAAGGACCTGTTCCAGGAAGTGTTCGACGCCGAGTTCAAGGGCAAGTTCCAGGCGCTCGGCATCACCTACGAGCACCGGCTGATCGACGACATGGTCGCCTCGTGCCTGAAGTGGTCCGGCGGCTACGTCTGGGCCTGCAAGAACTACGACGGCGACGTGCAGTCCGACACGGCGGCGCAGGGCTTCGGCTCGCTCGGCCTGATGACCTCGGTGCTGATGACGCCGGACGGCCAGACCGTCGAGGCCGAGGCCGCGCACGGCACGGTGACGCGCCACTACCGCGAGCACCAGAAGGGCAAGGAGACCTCGACCAACTCGATCGCCTCGATCTTCGCCTGGACCCGCGGCCTCGCCCACCGGGCCAAGCTCGACGGCAACGCCGAGCTCGCCAAGTTCGCGACGACGATCGAGACCGTCTGCGTCGACACCGTCGAGGCGGGCTTCATGACCAAGGATCTCGCCCTCCTGGTCGGGCCCGAGCAGAAGTGGCTCTCCACCACCGGCTTCCTCGACAAGGTCGACGAGAACCTCAAGGCAGCGATGGCGGGCTGAGGCCCTATCGCGCCGGGCGGACGGCTCCGCCCGGCATGTCGCGCAACCGATCCGGGAAGCGGCCGTCGCGCAGGAAGGCGAGGGCCGCTTCCGCCACGTCGGGATGGTTCATCGGTATTCCTTACCAAGCGCCGCAGCGATGGTCGCACTCGGTCCTCGGCGCCGGCATCCTTGCCGGCTTCCCGGTGGTCGACATCAAGGTCGAGCTAATCGACGGCGCCTATCACGACGTCGACTCCTCGGCGCTGGCCTTCGAGATCGCGTCCCGAGCGGCGCTGCGCGAAGCCCTGCAGAAGGGTGGCTCCGTGCTGCTCGAGCCGGTGATGAAGGTCGAGGTCGTCTCGGCGGAGGAGTATACCGGCTCGGTGATCGGCGATCTCAACTCCCGCCGCGGCCAGATCCAGGGCCAGGACATGCGCGGCAACGCGAACGTCATCAACGCCATGGTGCCGCTCTCTGGCATGATCGGATATGATAGACGGCTGCACTCGCTGGCTGGCGGTCGCGCTACGGTGGCCATGAGCTTCAGTCACTATGCTCCGGCATCATCGCCTGGTTGGGATCCATCCCCTCCGGCGGCGCCAGCGATGGCGTTGCGAGCATAAGGCTCGATTCGAGCGGCGCACGGCGATTGCGCCCTCGTCATGACGATAATGGTCGGTGCTAATGCCGCCCGGCAGCCAGACCGTCGGTCGGGGCCGACGCCGAACACGGCACCGTGACGCGTCACCACTGCGAGCACCGGAAGGGCGAGAAGGCCTCGGCCAACGCGATCGCCTCGGATCTTCGCTTGGACGGGAACCGTCGCGTACCGGGACAAGCTGGACGGCGAAGCGGCGATGGCGCCTACCGTGCCGGGCCAATGACGTCGTCCGGCAGATCATACAGATGGTCCGGGAAGCCGCCGTCCCTCAGGAAGGCGCCCGTCGCCTCGAACACGTCCGGATGGTTCATCAGCAGCGTATGCGCGGCATCCACGACAATCCAGTCGTGCGGTCCGGCGATGCGCGTGCGGGCGAGACCGACCAAGCCGTCGTGCGGGCCAGCAATGACACGTCCCGTGAACGGCAACCAAGCCCGCGTGCCGGCGATGATCCCGATCGAACAGGGTGGGATCGGCAGCTTGTCGGGCACGCCTGATCTCAGGTCGGCGAGTGCCGGACCAAGCATCGCCCGCGCGAGACGATACTGGAACAGGTGATCGGCCACTTCGCTGCCTCTGTTCGGCGGCGCCAACATCACGATAGCCCGAGAGTCATTCGGATCCGTCGCGAGGCAGCGCGCCACGAGTCCGCCCATCGAGTGGGTGACGAACGCGATGGCTCGACCGGTACGCTGCCGGAAAGCCTCGACCACAGGCTCGAGGCCCGTCGCACACGCATGAACCCCGCGGCTCTGCGAGGGATAGCCCGGGATGAGCGTTTGATGGCCCAGCGCTTCGAGGCGCCGCGCCAGCCGGGCCATAATCCTCGGCGTCCGCCCAAGCCCGTGAAGCAGCACGATGGGGGTCAGTGACGACATCGCATCGCCTCGATCACCGCTCCTCGATTGCCAACCCGAATTGAATGCGGCGCCGGACCGGCCCGTGCGCGGATGACAGGCATACCCCGCCCGGCCCTCGATTCTGCGCCCGAGAGCGTTTAACGCGGCGTCAAACGACGCGCGAACGCTCGAGGCTCCCCGATGATCTCCTCTCCCCTGATGACCGTGATGGTCGATGCCGTGCGCAAGGCCTCGCGGGGGCTGCGGCGCGACTACGGCGAGATCGAGAACCTTCAGGTCTCGCGAAAAGGCCCCGGCGACTTCGTCTCGGCGGCCGACCGCAAGGCCGAGGAGGTGCTGCGCGACGCGCTGACGAAGGCGCGGCCGGGCTACGGCATGGTTCTCGAGGAATCCGGCATCGTCGAGGGCACCGACAAGAGCCATGTCTGGCACGTCGATCCGCTCGACGGCACCTCGAACTTCCTGCACGGCATCCCGCACTTCGCGATCTCGGTCGGGCTCGAGCGCGAGGGCCAGGTGGTCGCCGGCGTGATCTACGATCCGGTCAAGGACGAGCTGTTCGTGGCCGAGCGCGGCAAGGGCGCCTACCTCAACAACCGGCGCCTGCGCGTCTCGGGCCGGGTCGACATGGCCGACGCGCTGAGCGCCTACGGCACGCCCTATCTCGGCCGCGGCAACCATCCTCGGCTGCTGCGCGAGGTCGCCGCGGTAATGGCGGTCTCCGGCGGCACCCGCCGGATGGGCTCGGCGGCCCTCGACCTTGCCTACGTCGCCTGCGGCCGCCTCGACCTGTACTGGGAGCGCGACCTGCAGACCTGGGACATCGCCGCCGGCATCATCCTGGTGCGCGAGGCCGGCGGCTTCGTCACCTCGGCCGACGGAGCCTCGGAGCCCCTCGCCGCGAAGTCGGTGGCCTGCGGCAACGAGGGCCTGCACCGGGAGCTCGTCGCGATCCTGCGCAAGGTCAACGGCTGAGCGCCGAACTGGCCAGGGTGCGCGCCATCTGCTCTAAGCCGCCGATCACCACGAGGAAGGCCCGCCCGGCATGGAACGCCGCCACATCGCCCTGAAGGAATCGATCCGCTCGATCCCCGACTATCCGAAGCCCGGCATCGTGTTCCGGGACATCACCACGCTGCTCAGCGACCCGCGCGCCTTCCGCCGGGCGGTGGACGCGCTGGTGCATCCGTTCGCGGGCGGGCGGATCGATCAGGTCGCCGGCATCGAGGCGCGCGGCTTCATCCTCGGCGGGGCGGTCGCGCACCAGCTCTCGGCGGGCTTCGTGCCGGTGCGCAAGAAGGGCAAGCTGCCCCACAAGACGGTGTCGATCGCCTACACCCTCGAATACGGCACCGACGAGCTGGAGATCCACGTCGACGCGATCAAGCCGGGCGACCGGGTGCTGCTCGTGGACGACCTGATCGCCACCGGCGGGACCGCGACGGCGGCGGTGAACCTGCTCCGCCAGATCGGGGCCGAGGTGGTGGCCGCCTGCTTCGTGATCGACCTGCCGGAGATCGGCGGTGCGCAGAAGCTGCGTGACCTCGACGTGCCCGTGCGGACCCTGACGGAATTCGAGGGCCACTGACGCGCGCGGCGGCATCGGATGCCCGCCAAAACGTTGACTCGGTAAATCCCATCCGCCATAAGCCGCGCAGTTGCGATGGCGCTCCGTTCGGGCGCCGTCCGCACGTGCATTCACAATTCAAAGACGCGTGAAGGTCGGGTGCGGCGTCAGCCGCCCGCGAGCGCGCCTCGACCTTTGGAGGCTTGAAGAGCCATGAAAAGAACCTACCAGCCGAGCCGCCTCGTCCGGAAGCGCCGTCACGGTTTCCGCGCCCGCATGGCGACCGCCGGCGGCCGCAAGGTCATCGCCCGTCGTCGCGCGCACGGCCGCAAGAAGCTCTCGGCCTGAGCGTGACCGTCGCGCCGCCCATCGCGGCGCGGAGGGTGCCCGAGGCGTGAGCGAGGCCGAGCTTCCCATGCCTATGACCGACTTGCCTGCGACCG
Organism: Methylobacterium sp. WL6; assembly: GCF_008040095.1. Taxonomy (NCBI): domain Bacteria; kingdom Pseudomonadati; phylum Pseudomonadota; class Alphaproteobacteria; order Hyphomicrobiales; family Methylobacteriaceae; genus Methylobacterium; species Methylobacterium sp. WL6. Next base: position 8,967 of record NZ_VRVH01000068.1, read on the forward strand.
ACTTGCCGACGACGGATCTGCCGACGACGGATCGCGCGGCGATCGCGCGGCTGAGGCGGCGGCCGGACTTCCTGGCGGCGGCCGACGGGCGCCGCTTCCACACCGAGCGCCTGACGGCGCAGGGCCGCGTGCGCGAGGCGTGCGAGACCCGGGACGGCGAATCGATCGCCGGGCTCCATCTCGGCTTCACGATCACCAAGCGGGTCGGCCATGCCACCGAGCGCAACCGCATCCGCCGGCGCCTTCGCGCCGCGGTCGCCGAACTCGGGCCCGAGTTCGGCGCGGTCGCGGCCGACGTCGTGCTGATCGCCCGTCGCCCGGCGATCGACGCCGCGTTCGACACCCTCAAGGACGACCTGCGCCGGGCGATCCCCGCGGTGGCCAAGCCCCGCGGGCCGAGCGAGCGCGCCCGTCCGTCGCGCTCCGGCAAGCCGGGATCCGCGAAGGGCCGCGGCAAGGGGCCTGCGCCATCCCGGGAAGCGACGCCCCAAAGATCCGATCGCGCAGCGGCACCAGCCCGTGCGCCCTCAGCAACCTCGAACGCGTGCGACGGTGGCCCCGATGGGCAATGACAAGACGAATATGTTCGTGGCCATCGCCCTGTCGCTGGTCGTGCTGCTCGGGTGGAACTACTTCGTCGCCGCGCCGCGGGTCGAGCAGCAGCGCCAGGCCAACATCCAGAACCAGGCCGCGCAGCAGAGCCCCGGCGTGACGCCGGACGGCGTGCCCTCGCCGAGCCCGAAGGAGGGCGGCCCGGCCGCCCCCGTCGCCGGCACGCTGCCCAACGCCGCCACCGGCCCGATCGGCCGCACCGAGGCACTCGCCCGCTCGCCACGCATCAAGATCGAGACCCCGGCGCTGGCCGGGTCGATCGCGCTCAAGGGCGGTCGCATCGACGACATCGCGCTGAAGAACTACCACGAGACCGTGGACGACAAGAGCCCGGAGATCGTGCTGCTGTCGCCGGCCGGGACGGAAGCGCCGTACTACGCCGAGTTCGGCTGGGTCGGCGCCGCCGCGGGCCCGCTTCCGACCAACGACACCGTCTGGACCGCCGACGGCCGGACGCTGGGCGTGAACATGCCGGTGACGCTGTCGTGGGACAACGGCGCGGGGCTGGTGTTCAAGCGCATCCTCGCCGTCGACGACAAGTACATGTTCACGGTCCGCGACGAGGTCGAGAACAAGGGCGCGAACGCCGTCACGCTCTATCCCTACAGCCTCGTCTCGCGCTGGGGTAAGCCGCACACCCAGGGCTACTACGTGCTGCACGAGGGCATGATCGGCGTGCTCGGCGGCGACGGCCTGCAGGAATACACCTACGACCACCTCGCCAAGGAGCCGGCCTACGGCGGGGCCGACACCAAGGGCAAGGCCTGGGCGAACGTCACCGGCGGCTTCGTCGGCATCACCGACAAGTACTGGGCCGCGGCCGCGATCCCCGACCAGACGATGTCCTATACCGGCGCGTTCACCGAGCGCACCGACGGCGCGACCAAGATCTACCAGGCGAGCGTGCGCGGCGACGGCCGCAGCATCGAGCCGGGCGCCACCGCCTCGACCACCCAGCGCCTGTTCGCCGGCGCCAAGGAGGTCAACACGATCAACGGCTACGAGAAGAACCTCGGCATCAAGCAGTTCGACCTGATGATCGACTGGGGCTGGTTCCACTTCATCACCAAGCCGATGTTCCGGGCGCTGGACTTCTTCTTCCACCTCTTCGGCAATTTCGGCGTCGCGATCCTGATCGTGACCTTCTGCCTCAAGCTGCTGTTCCTGCCGATCGCCAACCGCTCCTACGTCTCCATGGCCAAGATGAAGGCCGTGCAGCCCGAGATGACCTCCATCCGGGAGCGGTACAAAGACGATAAGATGAAGCAGCAACAGGCGATGATGGAGCTGTACAAGAAGGAGAAGATCAACCCCGTCGCCGGCTGCTGGCCGGTGCTGGTGCAGATCCCGGTCTTCTTCGCGCTGTACAAAGTCCTGTTCATCACCATCGAGATGCGTCACGCGCCGTTCTTCGGCTGGATCCAGGACCTCGCCGCGCCCGATCCGACCAGCATCGTCAACCTGTTCGGCCTGCTGCCGTTCGCGGCGCCGGACTTCGTCCATCTCGGCATCTGGCCGATCATCATGGGCGTGACGATGTTCGTGCAGATGAAGATGAACCCCGCCCCGCCGGACCCGGTGCAGGCGCAGATCTTCACCTTCATGCCGATCGTCTTCACCTTCATGCTCGGCTCGTTCCCGGCCGGCCTGGTGATCTACTGGGCCTGGAACAACACCCTCTCGGTGACGCAGCAATACGTCATCATGCGCCGCAACGGTGTGAAGGTGGAGCTGTGGGACAACCTGCGGAACACGTTCAAGCGCGGCGGCAAGACCGCGCCTGCGAAGAGCTGACGTGACACAGCAGGAGCAGGAAGATGCGGCGCTCGCCGAGAGCGGCCGCCTGCTGTTCGCGGGTGCGGCCGACTTCGTCGCGGCGGCGCCCTCGCTCGGGACGCTGCCGGCGATGGACGGCGTCGAGATCGCCTTCGCCGGCCGCTCGAACGTCGGCAAGTCGAGCCTCGTCAACGCGCTGACCGGGCGCAACACGCTGGCCCGCACCTCGCACACGCCGGGGCGGACCCAGCAGCTCAACTTCTTCCGGATCGGCGAGCGCCTGACGCTGGTCGACATGCCGGGCTACGGCTACGCCGCGGTCGGCAAGGAGAAGGTCGAGGCCTGGACCGACCTGATCCACGCCTACCTCAAGGGCCGCGCCAACCTCGCGCGGGTCTTCATGCTGATCGATTCCCGCCATGGGCTGAAGGGCATCGACACCGACGTGCTCGACGGGCTCGACAAGGCCGCCGTGAGCTACCAGATCGTGCTGACCAAGGGCGACGCCCTGAAGAAGTCCGAGATCGACGCGCGCATCGCCGGCATCCAGGCCGCGCTCGCCCGGCGTCCGGCGGCCTATCCGCAGATCCTGCTGACCTCGAGCCGCGACGACCGCGGCGTGCCCGAGCTGCGCGCCGCCGTGGCCCGGCTGATGGCCGAGCGCGGCGCCTGATGCTTGCCGTCAAGGATCGGGCCCTCGTCGCCCTGGCCTGCCTCGCCGGCGGGCTCGGCGTCGCAGCCAGCGCCGCAGCCGCCCACATCCCGGGGGCGGACAGCCTCAAGACCGCGGCGCAGTTCCTGCTGTTCCATGCCCCCGCGATCCTGGCCCTCGCCGGACTCGCCGCCGCCGGCCTGACCCATGCGATCGCCACCCGGATCGCAGCCTGGGCGCTTGTGCTGGGCCTCGCGCTGTTCTCCGGTGACCTCGCGCTCCGCGCGCTTGCCGGGCAGCCGCTGTTCCCGATGGCCGCGCCGTCGGGCGGCATCCTGTTGATGGCGGGCTGGACCCTGGGGGCGATCGCGGCGTTCATCCCGGCCAGGCGTTGAGCCCCTGCCGGGACAGGCGCGGCTTCGACGACCGCTCTGTACGCCAACGGTGACGACGAGGCCCGATGTCGGGATCCGAGAAACAGAAGATGCTCGCGGGCGAGCTCTACCGCGCGGGCGATCCCGAGCTTCGTCGGGATGCCGCCGCCAACATGGCGTGGCTCGCGCACTACAACACCACGCTGGCGCTGCCGTCGGCCGAGCGGCACGCGCTGCTGGCCGCCCATCTCGGCGGCGTCGGCCCGAAGGCGGTGATCCGGCCGCCATTCCATTGCGACTACGGCTACAACATCACGCTCGGCCCGGAGGCGTTCCTCAACTTCGGCTGCGTGATCCTCGACGTGGTCGCGGTGACGATCGGTGCGTGCACGCAGATCGGGCCGGGCGTCCAGATCCTCACCGCGGACCACCCGCGCGATCCCGAGGCGCGCCGGTCCGGCCTCGAGTTCGGTCGCCCGATCGCGATCGGCGCCAACGTCTGGATCGGCGGGGCCGCCCTGATCCTGCCGGGCGTGACGGTGGGCGACGACGCGATCATCGGTGCCGGCGCCGTCGTGACGCGGGACGTGCCGGCCGGCGCGACGGTGGTCGGCAACCCGGCGCGGGTCGTGACTCTCCGATGATCAGGGGTTTGGGACGACTCGGCCGATCGCTTCGCATGGCGCAGGTCGGAGCCGGTCAGTCCGCCCGGACCTGCAAAAACCTCAGCGCCGGCCCCTGCGCATCCGAGAACACGCCCGCGGTCAACGCTCCGCCATAGACGGCGCCCGTGTCGAGGTTGGTCCGGAACGGGCGAACCTCCGGGTTGCCGCCGGTCTGCGGCGTGTGGCCGTGGACGACGTGGCGGCCGAAATCGTGATCCTCGGCGAGGAACGGCTCGCGGATCCAGAGGCGGTCCTGCACCTCGGCGGTCTCCGGGTCGGACCCCGGCCTGAAGCCGGCATGGACGAACCAGCGGCGGGCATCCGCGTGGACGGTCTGCAGCCCTTCGATCCAGTCGAGCACGTCGCCGGGGATCGCGGCCGCCTCGTCCACGCCGAACGAGGCCAGCGTCTCCGCGCCGCCGTTGCGCAGCCACAGCGCGTCGGCCCCCGGGGTCGTCAGTGCGGAGAGCAGCATCGCCTCGTGGTTGCCCATCAGGCAGGCGACGCGCCCGGAATCGCTCCAGTGCAGGCGGCTGACCGTCTGCAGCACCCGCGCGCTGTCCGGGCCACGGTCGATGTAGTCGCCCAGGAAGACGAGGCGATAGGGCTCGCCCGCCGCATGGGCCTCGATGCGGGCGAGCAGGGCGTCGAGCAGGTCGGCGCAGCCGTGGATGTCGCCGATGGCGTAGGTCAGCATGTCAGCCGGATCGTTCCGTCGGTGGAAGGCCAGAAGCGCCGCGGACGGCGCGCGCGTCGCCGACGGCCAGAATGCACGGTTTGCCGCCCCGCACCACTCCGCCTGCCGGCGTCGCATTTCTCTCTACGCTGAGATTGCGGATGCCACGAAGCTCCCGATGTCATGGGCTTTCCAATAACCATGATGTCGTGCGATGTGATTGCGGTTTCGATTCGGAGACTCAAGATGAAACGCGTAATTGCATTTCTTCTGGCGACTTTTTACCTTGGCGTGTCTTCACATATCGCTTACGCACAATTCCTGGCTGACCAGGAGCGCGTCGTCGCGTCCGGCCAGAGCCAGAAGATCGCTTGGCGCATTTACCTCGATCCGGCCTGCCACTCGATGGGCGCCGGGTCGCTCGGCCTCATCGATCCGCCGCGGCTCGGCAGCGTCACGGTCCGTCAGGGCCGGGAATATCCGAGCTTCGGCTTCTACAATCCGCGATCGCTGTGCAACACGCGGAAGGTGCCGGCGACGCAGCTGATCTACAGCACCGCCCCGGGAACGGTCGGTGAGGACAGCTTCACGGTCGAGTACATCGGGCCGCTCGGCAATCCGTTGCGGCAGCGATACCACGTCGTCGTGCGCTGAGCGCAGCGTTTCACGAGAACTGCGGCGCACCTGTTCGAAACCGATGCGCCGCGCGAGGTCAGTTCAGCGTCACGTTGGCCGGCCGCCGCCGCGGCGCTGTCGCGGTGCCGGCGACGACGAGGCCGTCCGGCCCCACCGCCACCGGCACGCTCTCGCCGTCGTGGATCTTGCCCGACAGCAGCAGCTCCGCCAGCGGGTCCTGCACCGTCTTCTGGATCACCCGCTTCAACGGCCGCGCCCCGTAGGCCGGGTCGTAGCCGCGGTCGGCGAGCCAGGCGCGCGCGTCGGCGTCGACGTCGAGGACGATCTTGCGCTCCTCCAGCAGCTTCTGGAGGCGGACGAGCTGGATGTCGACGATGGCGCCCATCTCCGCCCGCTTGAGCCGGTGGAACAGGATGATCTCGTCGATCCGGTTCAGGAACTCCGGCCGGAAGTGGCTTCGCACCACGCCCATCACGTCGTCCCGCACCGCGTCGGTGTCCTCGCCCTCGCTCTGCGCCACCAGATACTCGGCCCCGAGGTTCGAGGTCATGATCAGCAGCGTGTTGCGGAAGTCGACCGTCCGGCCCTGCCCGTCGGTCAGGCGCCCGTCGTCGAGAACCTGCAGCAGGACGTTGAACACGTCCGGATGCGCCTTCTCGATCTCGTCGAACAGCACGACCTGATACGGCCGGCGCCGCACCGCCTCGGTCAGCGCGCCGCCCTCCTCGTAGCCGACATAGCCGGGGGGCGCGCCGATCAGCCGGGCCACGGAGTGCTTCTCCATGTATTCCGACATGTCGATGCGCACCAGCGCGGTGTCGTCATCGAACAGGAAGCTGGCGAGCGCCTTGGTCAGCTCGGTCTTGCCGACGCCGGTCGGCCCGAGGAACATGAACGAGCCGATCGGCCGGTTCGGGTCCTGCAGGCCGGCGCGCGCGCGGCGCACCGCGGTCGAGACCGCTTCCACCGCTTCGCGCTGGCCGACGACGCGCCTGCCGATCGCGTCCTCCATCGCAAGCAGCTTGTCGCGCTCGCCCTCCAGCATCTTGTCCACCGGCACGCCGGTCCAGCGCGAGACCACGCCCGCGATGTGGGCCGGCGTCACCGCCTCCTCGACCATGCCGTCGCGCGCGACCGCGCTCTCGGCCGCGGCCTCGATCTCGGCGAGCCGCTTCTCCAGCCCCGGGATCACGCCGTAGGCAAGCTCGCCCGCGCGCTGGTACTGGCCCTGGCGCTGGGCGGAGGCCAGCTCGTTGCGCGCCTCGTCGAGCTTCTTCTTGAGCTCGGCGGCGGCGCCGAGCTTGTCCTTCTCCGCCTTCCAGCGCGAGGTGATGGTGGCGGACTGCTCCTCGAGGTCGGCAAGCTCCTTCTCGAGCCGGGCCAGACGGTCGCGGGAGGCCGAATCGGTCTCCTTCTTAAGCGCCTCGCCCTCGATCTTCAGGCGCACGATCTCGCGGTCGAGGTTGTCCAGCTCCTCGGGCTTCGAATCGACCTGCATGCGCAGGCGCGAGCCGGCCTCGTCCATGAGGTCGATCGCCTTGTCGGGCAGGAAGCGGTCGGTGATGTAGCGGTTCGACAGCGTCGCGGCCGCGACCAAGGCGGAATCCTGGATGCGGACGCCGTGGTGCTGCTCGTACTTCTCCTTGATCCCGCGCAGGATCGAGACCGTATCCTCCACGGTGGGCTCCGAGACGAAGACCGGCTGGAAGCGGCGGGCCAGCGCCGCATCCTTCTCGACATGCTTGCGGTACTCGTCGAGCGTGGTCGCGCCGACGCAGTGCAGCTCGCCGCGGGCCAGCGCCGGCTTCAGCAGGTTCGAGGCGTCCATCGCCCCATCGGCCTTTCCGGCGCCGACCAGGGTGTGCATCTCGTCGATGAACAGGATGATGCCGCCCGCGGCCGCGGTGACTTCGGACAGCACGGCCTTCAGCCGCTCCTCGAACTCGCCGCGGAACTTCGCCCCGGCGATGAGCGCGCCGAGGTCGAGGGCGAGAAGGCTCTTCTCCTTCAGGCTCTCGGGCACGTCGCCGTTGACGATGCGCAGGGCCAGCCCCTCGACGATCGCCGTCTTGCCGACGCCGGGCTCGCCGATGAGGACCGGATTGTTCTTGGTGCGCCGGGACAGGACCTGGATCGTGCGGCGGATCTCCTCGTCGCGGCCGATCACCGGGTCGAGCTTGCCCTCGCGCGCGGCTTCGGTGAGGTCGCGGGCGTACTTCTTCAGGGCGTCGTAGGCGTTCTCGGCCGAAGCGTTGTCGGCCGTCCGGCCCTTGCGCAGGGCGTTGATCGCGCCGTTGAGCGAAGCCGGCGTCACGCCGGCGGAGACGAGCGCCTTGCCGGCCTCGGTGTCCTTCTCGACGGCGAGCGCGAGCAGGAGGCGCTCCACGGTGACGTAGGAATCGCCGGCCTTCTCGGCAGCCTTCTCGGCGGTGTCGAACAGGCGCATCAGGTCGCGCGTCGCCTGCGGCTGGCTCGCGTTGCCGGAGACCTTCGGCTGCTTGGCGAGCCACGCCTCGATCTGCGCCAGGGCGACGCGCGACTGGCCGCCGGCCCGGTCGATCAGGCCCGCGCACAGGCCCTCGGGATCGTCGAGCAGCACCTTGAGCAGGTGGCCCGGCTGCAATTGGGGATGGCCCTCGCGCATCGCGAGGTTCTGCGCAGCCTGGACGAAGCCGCGGGCGCGCTCGGTGTATTTCTCGAAATTCATGCGTTCTTGTTTCCTACCGCTTCGGCCTCCGCCGCCCTGGAAGGCGCGATGTCGGCCCGAGACGCCGCCTCCCGACGAGGAACCGCCGCGGAAGGCCCCGGCGCCAATGACCGCCGGTATCGAGGATGTGGTGTTGCAATTGCGCACCACAAGAGGGGGCAGACCCCTTGCATCGATGTGAAGATCCGGGCCACGGTGCCGGCATGACCGCGACGCTCTCCGCCCTCTACCGCTACCCCGTGAAGGGGTTCAGCCCCGAGCCGCTGGAACGGGCGGACCTCGAGACGTCGGGCAACTTCCCGGGCGATCGGCTCTACGCGGTCGAGAACGGCGATTCGGGCTTCGACCCGAACGCACCGCGTCATCAGCCCAAGACGAAGTACCTGATGCTGATGCGCGACGAGGCGCTGGCGCGCCTGCGCACCCGCTACGACGACGCCACCGCGACGCTCACCATCGAGGCCGAAGGCGAGACCGTCAAGGCCAAGCTCGACACCGAAGAGGGCCGGGCGACGCTTGAGGACCTGTTGCGGCGCCTGCTGCCCCACGCCCTGCGCTGCGCGCCGCGAGTGCTGGCGGCGGCAGCGCAGACCGGATACCGCTTCACTGATTCCAGGATCGGCTTCGTCTCGCTGATCAACCTCGCCAGCGTGCGCGCGATCGAGGATTACGTCGGCGCGCCCGTCGATCCGCTGCGCTTTCGCGGCAACCTCTTCGTGGAAGGGCTCGCCCCCTGGGCCGAGCTGGAGATGGTCGGCCGCGTGCTCGAGGCGCCGAGCGGGCTGCGCCTCAAGCTGACCCAGCGCACCGTGCGCTGCGCGGCGACCAACGTCGACCCGGTCAGCGGCGTGCGCGACCTCGACATCCCCTGGGCGATCGACGCGCGTCTCGGCCACCGCGATTGCGGCGTCTATGCCGAGGTGATCGCCGGCGGGACCCTCGCGGTCGGTGACACCCTGACGGCGGTCGGCTGAGCCGCGCTCAGGACGCCCGGCGCACGACGACCACCGGGTCGGCTTCGGTACGCCGATGCTCGCACGAGACCTTGAGGTAGCGATGGTCGCCGCCGGGCAGCCCGGCCGCGGCGGCCATGGTCTGGGCGTGCATGATGCACTCCATCGGCGTGCGCGCCGGCGAGACGATCACGTCGAGCGCGGTCTCGCGGGAGCAATCCTGGGCCAGCAGCGTCCCGGCGCAGACGAGGGCAACGGACAACAATTCGGACATGACGGACCCCGTGTTCGAGCGATCGACAGGTCCGCGGGGTGCTCAGGCGTTCGAGCCACCGCGTGTTTCTTGTCCGGGCGTTCCTCGTCGTGACGTTTCTCTTGATGACGCTGTGGGGTTTGCAGATGTCGTGCCAGCTCGGCGAGGCCGGCCGCACCTGTGATCTTGCTGCATCAGCCCCGCGCGGCGAGCCAGACCGGCTCGGGCTCGGGGATCGGCATCAGCGCCGCGACCGCGTCGAGATCGACGATGTAGTTGTCGGTCAGCAGGCGCCACATCTCGGCCGGAGAGGCGGCCTCGCCCTTCAGGCCATCGACCGCCCGCGCGAGCAGGCCGGTATGGGTGAGGGTGGGGCGGGTCAGGAGCGGGTCGGAATGGAGCATCGTCGGCGGTCCCTGGAAGACCTCGTCAACGTTGCAGGTCGTGGTTAAAGGACCGTAAAGCCGACAATCCTCGAATGCTCGGGACAGCCGATCGCCATCGCGTTCGCCGAGGTTCGGAAGCACTCTTCGTCACCGAAAACCGATCGCCCAACCCTGGACTTGCTGATCGACGATCTACAGTCGCTCGATTCAGATCGCGTTGCTTGTCTCGATCACTGAAACGGAAAACGCCCGGGCTTCGAACCCGGGCGTCATTGGTCTCGATCGATCGGATCGTCAGCTGCGCTTGGCCAGGAGCTGCTCGATCAGCGAGCCGCCCTTCTCGATGGCGGCGAGCTCCTCAGCGACCGCGGCGACCGTCTCGCGGATCTGCTCGGGCGTGTGCTCCGAGGTCATGAAGAAGCGCAGGCGCGAGGCGCGCTCGGGCACGGCCGGGTGGATGATCGGCTGCACGTTGATCCCGCGCTTGTACAGCCGATCGGACAACGTCACCGACTTCAGCGAATCGCCGACGATCACAGGGATCACCGCGAGCCCCATGCTGGTCCCGGTATCGAGCCCGCGCTTCTTCGCGCAGGCGAGGAACAGGGCGCCGTTCTGGCGCAGGCGCTCGACCCGCTCCGGCTCGTCGTGCATCACCGCGAGCGCGGCCTCGGCGGCGGCCGCGAGCGGCGGGGACATGCCGACGCTGTAGACGAAGCCGCCGGCCGTGCACTTCAGGTACTCGATCAGCGTCGAGGCGCCGCAGATGTAGCCGCCGCAGGCCGAGAGCGTCTTCGAGAAGGTGCCCATCCAGATGTCGACCCGCTTCGGGTCGATGCCGGCATGCTCGAACAGCCCGGCGCCGGTTCGGCCGAGCACGCCGAGCCCGTGGGCGTCGTCGACCATCAGCCAGGCGTTGTAACGCTCCTTGAGGGCGATGAAGCCGGCGAGGTCCGGCGCATCGCCGTCCATGCTGTAGAGGCCCTCGATCACGATCAGGGCCCGGCGGTGCTCGTGCCGGGTCGCCTGAAGCAGGGTTTCGAGCGCGTCGAGGTCGTTGTGGGCGAAGGAGCGGCGCTGGGCGCCGGACAGCTGCGCGCCGGTGACGATGCTGTTGTGGATCAGGTTGTCGTGGAAGATCACGTCGCCCGGCTCAAGCAGCGCCCCGATCGTCGTGACGTTGGTGGCGTGCCCGCTCACCATCACCACGCAGGCCTCGGTCTGGTAATGCGCGGCCAGCGCCTTCTCCAGGCTGAGGTGGCCCGGCCGCTCGCCGGCCACGACGCGGCTCGCCGACGACGAGGTGCCGAACTCGGCGATCGCCGCGCGGGCGGCATCCGAGATGCGCGGGTGGCCGTTGAGGCCGAGGTAGTCATAGGACGAGAAGTTGACGAAGGACCGCCCGGCGATGCGGGTGGTGGCGCCGGCCTTGGTCTCGTGGACGTGGAAGAACGGGTTGTCGAGGCCGATCAGCTCGGCGGCCGAGCGCTGCAGCCGCAGCTCGCGGTAGCCGGGCAGGCTCGCGAAATCCTGCACCGAGGGATCGCCGACCTTCTCTGGCGCGCGGAGCGCGGTCGGCCGGGGCGCATTGCGTCCCAGCCGGTTCGTCACGAAGCCCGCGAGCGCGGCGCGCCCCCCATCCGGCCGTGGCGATTGCGTCATGACAGGATCTCTTTGCTCTCGAGGCTCTTCTTCTCGACGAGATCCTGGAACGGCTGGAGCACCGCCGCATCGACCTCGCTGCCGACGTGCCTCGAAGCGAGGCTCAGGGCGACCCCGGCGGCCTCGTCCATCGGCGCCGAAACCGCCTGAATTAAGGACTCCGACAGCTCGTTGACGGTCATCCCCGACGACAGGCCCGCCGGCGGCGAATCGAGGCCGAAGCGCTCCTGCAGGCTGGCGCCGAGCTCGACGCCCATCAGCGAGTCGAGGCCGATCTCGGAGAGCTGGCGCACGCGGCTGATGTCGTCCTTCGGCAGGCGCAGGATGCGGGCGATGTCCTCGACGATCGCGTCGGACACGGTCTTGCGCACCGCGTCGATGTCGTTGCCCTTGAGCAGCGTGCCGATGCTGATCGCGGCGACAGCGCCGGCCTCCATCTGCTGGTCGGAGCCGAGGTCGTCGTAGCTCGGCGAGCGCATGGTCGCGAGGCGCTCGCGCGTCTTGCCCCAATGCATCGAGGCGATGGCGAGCACCGCGTCGTCGGGCGCCGAGCCCTGGGCGCCCAGCGCATCGGCCATGAGGTCGAGGCAGCGGCGGGCCTCCATCGGCGTCACGCCGACGCGGCCGGCGAGCCCCTCCATCACCGTCTTGTTGCGGGCGAGCATGCCGACGTCGCCGATCGCGCCCCAGGCG
>NZ_VRVH01000690.1:0-496 GCF_008040095.1 Methylobacterium sp. WL6
CGCCGGCGGCCGAGCGGCGCATCGCCTGCGCCGCCTCGGCACCGGTCGCGCCGATCGAGACCGTGGTCTCCTCCGCCGAGCGGCGGAAGCTGTCCACGGCCTCGGCGGTGCGCGCCGCGATCTCGGCCGAGAGGGTCGCGATGGTCTCGCGGAGCGAACCGGTGGCGCCCGAGGCGCCGTGGGCGAAGGTGTCGCCGAGGTTGGCGAAGGCGGCCTCCAGGCTGGAGGCGGCCTCCTGCGAGCGCTGGGCCACGAGGCTGCCGGCGCGCTCGCCCGCCGCGTCGAGGCGGGTCTCCAGGTCGCCGCCGTGGAGGGTGATGGTTTCGTGCAGGCGCCCGGCGATCGCCTCGATGCGGTCGGCGACGCCGCCGCCGCCTGTGGTGACCGCCTCCGCGACCCGCTCGGCGGTGCCGATGAGGTCGTCGCGGACGGCGGCGGCGCGCGACGCGAAGGTCTCGATGACCCCCGCGGCGGCGAGCGCCAGCCCGGCCTGGGC
>NZ_VRVH01000691.1:0-493 GCF_008040095.1 Methylobacterium sp. WL6
CCCCCCCCCCCTTTTTTTTTTTAATTATACGGCTACCACCTATATCTACACTTATGGTGTCGTCGGCTGCGTCATTTGTGTATTAGTGACTGGCCCTGCGCGGCGCGGTCGAGGCCGAGATCGCGCGCCGCAACCCGAAGCCGGTGGCCCTGCGCACGCTGCAGCTCCTCGCCGAGGCGGCGGTCGAGCCGTCCGAAGCGCCGCCGGGCCATCGCGTGGTCGACCGTCACGGCCGCCCGCGCCGTCATGCCGGGTCGGACGCGCCGCTGACGCTCGCCGAGCTCGTCGACGAGATCCAGGCCCGGCACCCGGCGCTGTTCCGGCCGCCGGCGACCGTGCCGGCCGAGCCCGAGCCCGAGGCGGCCAAGGACGCCAAGGACGCCTCGCTGCTGGCCGGCGCCGCCGAGATGCGCGCCGCCACCGCCCGCCTCGTCGAGACCGGCTCCGAGCGCGCCCGGGCGCTGGCCGAGCGCTCGACCGAGCAGGGCCGGGC